>NZ_JBBBEM010000040.1:0-33374 GCF_037154035.1 Kineococcus sp. G2
GCACGGCGGCCACCTGGGCGCGCTCGAACGCCGTGGTGGCCCCCTCGGGGTCGTGCTCGTCGTCGGCGCCGCCCTCGGCGGCGACCTCGAGGGCGCTGGCGAGCTCGCGCTCCAGGGCCGCGACGCGCTCCAGGGCGGCGGTGCGCTCGGCCTCCAGGGCCGAGCGCACGTCGTCGCGCGCCGCGCTCACCGCGGCCGCAGCGCCTGCAGCCGCTCGCAGGCCTCCAGCAGCACCGCGTCGGACTTGCAGAACGTGAAGCGCACCAGCGGCTGCGCGGCCCGCGCGGCAGGCCCCCCCGGCGCGCAGAACGCGGCCACCGGCACCCCCACGACCCCCGCCAGCTCCGGCAGGGCGCGGCACAGGGCGGTGCCGTCGTCGAACCCCAGCGGCCGCGGGTCGGCCACGGCGAAGTAGGTGCCCTCCGGCACGCCCACCGCGAAGCCCGCCGCCACCAGCCCCTCGCGCAGCAGGTCCCGGCGCCGCTGCAGGTCCGCGGCCAGGTCCCGGTAGAAGCCGTCGCCCAGTCCCAGCGCCCGGGCCACGGCCGGCTGGAACGGCGCACCGCCGGAGTAGGTGAGGAACTGCTTGACGGTGCGCACGGCCGCGACCAGGTGCGCCGGGCCCGTGACCCAGCCGATCTTCCAGCCGGTCACCGAGAACGTCTTGCCGGCGGAGGAGACGGTGAGCGTCCGCTCCGCCGCCCCGGGCAGGGTGGCGAGGGGCACGTGCCGGGCGCCGTCGAAGACGAGGTGCTCGTACACCTCGTCGGTGACGACGACGGCGTCGTGCTCGGCGGCCAGGTCGGCCACCGCGCTCAGCTCCTCCCGGGTCAGGACGGTGCCGGTGGGGTTGTGCGGTGAGTTCAGCAGCACCAGGCGGGTGCGGGGGGAGAAGGCGGCGCGCAGGCCCTGGAGGTCCAGCGCGAAGCGCCCGGAGCCGTCCGCGGGGGGCAGCAGCGCCACCGAGCGCTGCACCGCGCCGGCCAGCGCGATCACCGCGGCGTAGGAGTCGTAGGCGGGTTCGAGCACGACGACCTCGTCGCCGGGCTCGGCCAGCGCCAGCACGGCCGCGGCGACGCCCTCGGTGGCGCCGGCGGTCACCAGCACCTGGGTGTCCGGGTCCAGCTCGACGCCGTGGAAGCGGCGCTGGTGCTCGGCGACGGCGGTCAGCAGCTCGGGCGCGCCCGTGCCCGGCGGGTACTGGTTGCGCCCGGTGCGGATCGCCTCGGCGGCGTCGGCGAGCAGCGAGGCCGGGCCGTCGGTGTCGGGGAAGCCCTGCCCCAGGTTCACCGCCCCCGTGCGCTGCGCCAGCGCCGACATCTCGGCGAAGATGGTGGGGCCGAAGCGGCGCATGCGCTGCACGACACCACCGCGGTCGAGACCGGTGCTCACGAGCCGTAGACTAGGCGGGCACGTCGTGCGCGCTCTTCCCCGCGGGGGGGCGCGGTCGGCGTGACACCGCGCCCCCGCTACCCGCGTCGCGCGGAGCCACCCCTCTCGGTCCGCCGCGCCCCGGCGGTCGGGGTGAGCTGCCGGGGGCCAGGCGCGGGGGATCGCCCGGTCCGCCGCGGAGAACCGATCGGCCCCCGCCGCGGGGGCCGGCACGAGGAGGACCACCCATGGCCGTCGTGACGATGCGCCAGCTGCTCGAGTCCGGTGTGCACTTCGGGCACCAGACGCGCCGCTGGAACCCGAAGATGAAGCGCTTCCTGTTCACGGAGCGCAACGGCATCTACATCATCGACCTGCAGCAGTCGCTGTCGTTCATCGACCGCGCCTACGACTTCGTCAAGGAGACCGTCGCCCACGGCGGCTCGATCCTGTTCATCGGCACGAAGAAGCAGGCGCAGGAGCCCATCGCCGAGCAGGCCCGCCGCGTCGGGATGCCCTACGTGAACCAGCGCTGGCTGGGCGGCATGCTCACCAACTTCTCCACCGTCTCCAAGCGGATCGCGCGCCTGCGCGAGCTCGAGGAGGTCGACTTCGACGACGTGGCCGGCTCCGGCCTGACGAAGAAGGAGCTCCTGGTCCTGCGCCGGGAGAAGGAGAAGCTGGACAAGACCCTCGGCGGCATCCGCGACATGTCCAAGGTGCCGTCCGCGGTGTGGATCGTCGACACCAACAAGGAGCACCTCGCCGTCGACGAGGCCAAGAAGCTGAACATCCCGGTCGTGGCGATCCTGGACTCCAACTGCGACCCGGACGACGTCGACTACCGCATCCCCGGCAACGACGACGCGATCCGCTCCGTCACGCTGCTGACCCGCGTCATCGCCGACGCCGTCGCGGACGGCCTGCAGGTCCGCCACGGCGGCGGCAGCACCACCGACGCCGAGCCGCTGGCCGCCTGGGAGCAGGACCTGCTCGCCGGCAGCGAGAACATCCAGTCCGGCGGCTCCGAGAGCATCGCCACCGCCGAGGGCTCGGACCGCCCGGAGGCCGCCGCGGCCGCCGCCGCCACCGGCCAGGACGCCGAGGCCGTCGCCCTCTCCGGCGACGAGCCCACCGAGGCCGAAGCTCCCTCGCAGACCGTCGGCGCCAGCACCCAGGCCTGACCGCGCACGCCCCGGGCCGGCAGCGGCCCGGGGCGTCCGTGCGTCCGGCCCCACCCACCTCGAGATCGTCCCGACACCCCAGGAGGAGAAGGACCGATGGCTGCGTACACCGCCGCTGACGTCAAGAAGCTGCGCGAGATGACCGGCGCGGGCATGCTCGACTGCAAGAACGCGCTCGTGGAGTCCGAGGGCGACTTCGACAAGGCCGTCGAGCTGCTGCGCATCAAGGGCCTGAAGGGCGTCACCAAGCGCGAGGGGCGCGACGCCTCCAACGGTCTGGTGGCCGCGCACGTCGACGGCGGCGTGGGCGTGCTGGTCGAGGTCAACTGCGAGACGGACTTCGTCGCCAAGGGCGAGCGGTTCATCGAGCTGGCCGACCGCGTCCTGCAGCAGGCCGTGGCCACCGGTGCCGCCGACGCGCAGGCCCTGCTCGCCTCCGACCTGGACGGCAAGACCGTCCAGGAGGTGCTCGACGAGGCCAACGCGACGATCGGCGAGAAGATCGTCGTCAACCGCGTGGCCCGCGTGGAGGGCGCGCACGTGTCCTCCTACCTGCACAAGACCGCCAGCGACCTGCCGCCGACCATCGGCGTGCTGGTGGCGCTGGACTCGGCGAACGACGAGCTGGGCCGCGACGTCGCCATGCACGCGGCGGCCATGTCGCCGATCTTCCTCAGCCGCGACGAGGTCCCCGCCGAGACGGTGGAGAACGAGCGCCGCATCGCCGAGGAGACCGCGCGCGAGGAGAAGAAGCCCGAGGCCGCCCTGCCCAAGATCGTCGAGGGGCGCGTCAACAGCTACTTCAAGGACAACGTCCTGCTGGAGCAGCCGTTCGCCAAGGACCCCAAGCAGACGATCACCAAGCTGCTCGACGGTGCGGGCGTGAAGGTGACGGGCTACGCCCGCATCCGCGTCGGCGCCTGAGACGTCCCACCGCGGGGCGGGCGGACCTCCGGTCCTCCCGCCCCGTTCGCGCGTCCGGAGCACCCCGCACCCGTCCGGACCAGCGCACCGCCGGCGCGTGCCGTCCCGCACGCGCCCGTGCGGCACACTTCCGAAGAGCCGACCCCCGCAGTGAGGAGACCCGCGTGCCGGACACCACCGAGCCGAGCCTGACCGTCGACCTGGAGGCCGGCACGGTCCAGCCCGCGCCGAAGTACCGCCGGGTCCTGCTGAAGCTGTCGGGGGAGTTCTTCGGCAACGGCTCGGTGGGCGTGGACCCCGACGTGATCGCCCAGGCGGCCCGCGAGATCGCCGCCGGCGTCAAGATGGGCGTGCAGGTCGCCATCGTCGTCGGCGGCGGCAACTTCTTCCGCGGGGCGGAGCTGTCCCAGCGGGGCATGGAGCGCAGCCGCGCCGACTACATGGGCATGCTGGGCACGGTGATGAACGCCCTGGCGCTGCAGGACTTCCTGGAGCAGGCCGGCGTGGACACCCGCGTGCAGACCGCCATCACCATGGGGCAGGTCGCCGAGCCGTACATCCCGCGCCGCGCCATCCGGCACATGGAGAAGAACCGCGTGGTCATCTTCGGCGCGGGCGCGGGCATGCCGTACTTCTCCACGGACACCGTGGCCGCCCAGCGGGCCCTGGAGGTGCGCGCCGACGCGGTCCTGATGGCCAAGAACGGCGTCGACGGCGTCTACACGGGCGACCCGCGCAAGGACCCCACCGCCACCAGGATCGACGAGATCACCTACGCGCAGGCGCTGCAGCAGGGGCTGCGCGTGGTGGACACGACCGCCTTCAGCCTCTGCATGGACAACGGCCTGCCGATGGTCGTCTTCGGCATGGAGGGCCAGGGCGTGGCGCGCGCGCTGCGAGGTGAGAGGATCGGCACGCAGGTGACCGCCGGCTGAGCAGCGCCGGGCCCTCCGGGCCCGCCGCTCACCGCGGCCACCGTCACGCGCCGGAGCAGGACGAAGGGACCACCGTGATCGACGACACCCTCCTCGAGGCCGAGGAGAAGATGGACAAGGCGATCGACGTCGCCAAGGAGGACTTCGCCGCCATCCGCACCGGCCGGGCGAACGCTGCGATGTTCCACAAGGTCCTCGTGGACTACTACGGCGCGCCGACGCCGCTGCAGCAGCTGGCCTCCTTCCAGATCCCGGAGGCCCGCTCGGTGCTCATCACGCCGTTCGACCGCGGCGCCATGGGCGAGATCGAGAAGGCCCTGCGCAACTCCGACCTGGGGGTCAACCCCGGCAACGACGGCCAGGTCATCCGCGTGGTGCTGCCGCAGCTGACCGAGGAGCGGCGCAAGGACTACATCAAGCTCGCCCGCACCAAGGCCGAGGACGCGCGCGTGTCCCTGCGCAACGTGCGCCGTCGCGCCAAGGAGGAGCTGGACCGCATCGTCAAGGACGGTGAGGCCGGCGAGGACGAGGTCGCGCGCGCCGAGAAGGACCTCGAGGCCACGACGAGGAAGCACGTCGAGGTCGTCGACGACCTGCTGAAGAACAAGGAAGCGGAACTCCTGGCGGTGTGAACGCGCCCGCACCCGACGCGGCCACCGGCGCCGCGCGCGCTCCCCGTGCCGGGCGCAACCTGCCCGCCGCCGCCGGCGTGGGGGTCGCGCTCGGCGCGCTGCTGCTGCTGAGCCTGTTCGTGCGTCCGGAGGCGTTCGTCGTCCTCGCCTCCGCCGCCGTGCTGTACGGCACGGTCGAGGTGGTCCGGGCCTTCCGCGCCCACCACCTGCGGGTGCCGCTGCTGCCTCCCGTGGTGGGCACCCTCGCCATGCTGCCCGGCGCCTACCTCGGCGGCGGCGAGACCCTGCTGGTCGCGTACGCCCTGACGGTCCTCGCGGTGATCGTCTGGCGGGTGGTGGACACCGGCGGCGACCACGGCAGCTCGGTCGAGGTGCCGGCCGTGCGCGACGTCGCCGGCGGCGTCTTCATCGTGTCCTACGGGCCGCTGCTGGGCTCGTTCGCGATGCTCATGCTCGCCGCCCCGGACGGTCCCTGGCGGGTGCTGCTGTTCGTGCTGCTCGCGGTGGCCAGCGACGTCGGCGGCTACGCGGCGGGCGTCTTCCTCGGCAAGCACCCCATGGCGCCCTCGGTCAGCCCGAAGAAGTCCTGGGAGGGCACGGCGGGTTCCCTGCTGACCGGCGCCGTGCTCGGTGCGGTGTGCCTGCCCCTCATGCTCGGCGGGCCGTGGTGGGGCGGCCTGCTGCTGGGCCTGGTGACGGTCGCGGTCGCGGTCCTGGGCGACCTGTCGGAGTCCATGCTCAAGCGCGACCTGGGCATCAAGGACATGGGCGACCTGCTGCCCGGCCACGGCGGGGTGATGGACCGGCTCGACTCGCTGCTGCCGACCGCGCCCGTCGTGCACCTGCTGCTGCTCGCCCTGCTCGGCTCCTGAGGGCCGTCCCCGCACCGCTCGCGGGCCGCGGGGGCGGTGCGCGGGCGCCTTACCATGGGAGGACCATGCCGACTCCTCCCGCCCCCGCCGCCGCGGCGGACACCCCCCAGGACGCCCCGCAGGACTTCAGCCAGGACTTCGCCCGCGACGCGGACCGCCGCCCGCTGCCGCTGGCGCCCGCGAGCCCCGGCGCGCTGGTGATGACGGCGCCGCGCCGCGGCAAGCCGCCGCGCCACTTCAGCGACCTGGAACCCGGGGAGCGCGCCGCCGCGCTCGCCGAGCTGGGCGAGAAGCCGTTCCGCGCCCGCCAGCTGGCCACCCAGTGGTTCGAGCGGCTGGAGGACGACCCGGAGCGCATGACCGACCTGCCGTCGGCCAGCAGGCGGCGCATCGCCGACGCCCTGCTGCCCACCCTGCTCACGCCCGTGCGCACCCTCACCGCGGACGGCGGCACCACCGTCAAGACGCTGTGGCGGCTGCACGACGGGGCGCTCGTCGAGTCGGTCCTGATGCGCTACCGCAACCGCGACACCCTGTGCGTGTCCAGCCAGGCCGGCTGCGGCATGAACTGCCCCTTCTGCGCCACCGGTCAGGCGGGGCTGACCCGCAACCTGTCCACCGCCGAGATCGTCGAGCAGGTCCTGGCGGCCTCGCGCGCCCTGGCCCGCGGTGAGGTCGCCGGCGGCCCCGGCCGCGTCTCCAACGTCGTCTTCATGGGCATGGGGGAGGCGCTGGCGAACTACCGCTCGGCCGTCGCCGCGGTGCGCCGGCTCACCGCCCCCGCCCCGGACGGCGTGGGCATCTCCGCGCGAGGGCTGACGATGTCGACCGTCGGACTGGTGCCGGCCGTCGACAGGTTCGCCGCCGAGGGGATCCCCGCCACCCTGGCCCTGAGCCTGCACGCGCCCGACGACGAGCTGCGCGACGACCTGGTGCCGGTCAACCGCCGCTGGAAGGTCGCCGAGGCCCTCGACGCGGCCCGGCGCTACTTCGACGCCACCGGCCGGCGCGTCAGCATCGAGTACGCCCTCATCCGCGACGTGAACGACCAGGCGTGGCGCGCGGACCGCCTCGGCAAGCTGCTCAACGCCCGCGGGCGCGGCTGGGTGCACGTCAACCCCATCCCGCTGAACCCCACCCCGGGCTCGAAGTGGACCGCCAGCGACCCCGCGGTGGAGCGGGCCTTCGTCGCGGCCCTGGAGGCCCGCGGCATCCCCACCACCGTGCGCGACACCCGCGGCAGCGACATCGACGGCGCCTGCGGCCAGCTCGCCGCGGTCGCCCCCGAGCAGCCGCGCGCGTGAGCGGGGCTCCTGCGCCGGGGGTGCTGCGGTGACCCAGGAGCTCGAGGAGCGCGGGGAGCGGACCGGTGCGCTCGGGCGCCGCCCGCCCCGCACGAGCCGGTGGCGGCGCGGGTACCGCGTCGCCGACGTCGACGCCTTCCTCGAGCACGCCGCGCGCGCCGTGCCCGCCCGCCGGCTCGGCTCGGCGCAGGTGCGCGCCGTGGGGTTCGGCTCCCAGTTCGGCGGCTACGACGTGGCCGCCACCGACGAGGCCCTCGCGCGGCTGGAGGACCGGCTGGCCCGGCTGGAGCGCGTGCGGGCGCTCTCGGGCCCGGGGCAGGGGCAGTGGGCCCAGCGGCACGCCGCGCTGAACGCCGCCGTGCTGGGGCGGCTGGACGAGCCGGACGGTGAGCGGTTCCCCCGCGCCCGCGGACTGCGCCGCGGCTACCGGCCCTCCGACGTGGACGCCCTGTGCGCCCTGCTCGCCGACAGGTACGCCGGCCGCGCCCGCCTGGAGCCGGAGGACGTGCGCTGCGCGCTGTTCCGGCCGCGCCGGGGCCGCCGCGCGTACCGGGAAGCGCCCGTGGACGCGTTCCTCGACCGCGTCGTGGAGCTCATGGTCTCCCACGAGCCCTGACGGGGTGCCGCCCGGCGCCGTCGACGGCCGGGGGTTTCAGTCCCAGGGCGGCACCGACCCCAGCACCCGGTCCACGGCGACGGCGACCACGACGCGCTGCGGGTTGGCGCGGGGCACGCGGTAGCGCTCGGCGTAGCGCCGCTCGGCGTCGGCGACGTCCTCGGGCGTCGTCAGCACCCGCGCCGCCCCCTCCAGCGCGAGCCAGCGGCGCCCGTCGACCTGCGCCAGCACGGCGCGCGTGCCGCGGCGGGCGTGCGCGGCCTTGCGCGAGGTCCCCGAGGTGATCACCCGCACCGTCAGCGTCGCCGGCTCGAAGGTGAACCCCACGGGCACCACGTGCGGCGAGCCGTCCGCGCGCAGGGTCGTCAGGGTCGCCAGGTGCCGCTCGCGCAGGAAGTCCAGCGCGGCGGGGGGCAGGTCGTGCGGGTCCAGGGCCACGGGGTGAAGCTACGCGCTGCGCCCCGCGGGCCCGGGTCGCTCAGGGCACCGGCACCGCGGCGGCCTGCTCGTGCAGCGCCCGCTCCACGTCGCCCAGGCGGGGGCCGTAGAGGCGCTCGGGAGCGGCGCTGTAGCTGAAGCTGACCACGGAGGTGACGGTGCCGGTGCCGACCACGGGGTCGAAGCCGGACAGCCACGGCCCGCCGCTGGAGCCGCCGCCCATGTCGCACAGGGTCCCGTGGTCGCTGGTGCCGCCGGCGTCGGGGAAGCGCCAGCCGGTGCAGTGCTGCAGCGTGTACCCGTCCCCGCTGCGGCCGGCGGCGGGGTAGCCGAAGACGGTCACCCGGTCCAGGGCGGCGCCGAAGGCGATGTCCAGGGCGCCTGTCGTGTCGGCCAGGGTGGCACCGTCGTGCCGTCCGACCACCACGAAGCCGACGTCGTGGTTCAGGGCGGCGGGCGTCTCCTGGTCCTCCTGGAGCCACTCGGCGGTGGTGAAGGTGCGTACCGCGGGCCAGCGGCCGTACGGCTCGGCGGCGCCGTCGAGGCCGGGGACGTAGATGACGTTCTCGGAGGTCCGGCCCCGCTCCGTCAGGCAGTGCCCGGCCGTGACCACGACGCTCTCGTTGCCCGAGCGCACGCTGCTGGCGGAGCACTCGTACGGCAGCCCGCCCTGCGTGAAGTAGAGCCGGCCGATCTTCGGGGTGACGGCCGGCTCGCCCCTCCACGGCGTGGCGACGCTGACCGCGTCGCCGGTGACGACGTCGGCGGTGCCGCGCTGGCGGCGCACGACGGACGGGAGCCCCTCCGCCGCCAGCGTGCGCACCGCGTCCGCGGGCGGCTGCGGGTCGCCGCTCGCCGTGTCGGCCGCGCCCGCACCGCTCGCAGGGGCCGGCGCCAGGGCTGCGGCGTCCACGTCGGCGGACGCGGGCAGCGCGGCGGCCATCCGCTCCGGTGTCCAGTACTCCAGGGCCGACGCCTGCGCGGCGCCGTCGGAGCGCGAGAGCAGCTCCGCTGCACCGGCCGAACCCGTCGACGCCGACGCCGCGGCGCCGGTCAGGACCGCGGGTGCGGTGGCGAGGGCCGCGAGGGCCGCGGTGAGGCCTCGGGTCCGGCGTCGGGTCCGGCGGCGGTGGCTGGCGGGCATGTCGGCTGTCCTCCCGTGGAGCGGTGCGCTCGGACCATCCTGACCGATGACGGAGCCCCGCGCGGCCACCGGAGGGGAAAGGCCGGTCCCGCGCCGCTGCGGGGCCCGGTCAGAATGACCCGGTGAGCACCGAGCCGCCGCCCGCCGCGCCCGCCCCGGCCCCGGCCGGCCACGCCCCCTCCGGACCGTCGCCGGAGCCGGTGCGCGAGGTGGTGCTGTTGGGCAGCACCGGCTCCGTGGGCACCCAGGCGCTGGACGTGGTCGCCGCCGCACCGGAGCGCTTCCGCGTGGTGGCGCTGGCCGCCGGCGGCGCGGACGTGGACGCCCTGGCCCGCCAGGCCGTCGAGCACGACGTGGCGCTCGTGGCCGTGGCCCGGCCGGAGGCGCAGGCGCCGCTGCGCGAGGCGCTGGCGGTGCACGCGCGCGCCGCCGGCCGCCCCGGCCGGGTGCCGCGGGTGCTGGCCGGCCCCGACGCGGCCGCCGAGGCGGCGGCCCACCCCTGCGACGTGGTCCTGAACGGCATGACCGGCTCGGTGGGGCTGCGCCCGACGCTGGCGGCGCTGGCCGCCGGGCGCACCCTGGCGCTGGCGAACAAGGAGTCCCTGGTGGCCGGCGGCCCGCTGGTCACCCGCGCCGCGGCCCCCGGTCAGGTGGTGCCGGTGGACTCCGAGCACTCGGCCCTGGCGCAGTGCCTGCGCGGCGGCGCCGCGGGGGAGGTGCGCAGGCTGGTGCTCACCGCCAGCGGTGGTCCCTTCCGGGGCCGTTCCCGCGACGAGCTGACCGGCGTCACGCCCGAGCAGGCCCTGGCGCACCCCACCTGGTCGATGGGGCCGGTCGTCACGACGAACTCCGCCACGCTGGTCAACAAGGGCCTGGAGGTCATCGAGGCCTCGCTGCTGTTCGGCGTCGGCTACGAGCGGATCGAGGTCGTGGTGCACCCGCAGTCGGTGGTGCACTCGATGGTGGAGTTCACCGACGGCTCCACGCTGGCCCAGTGCTCCCCGCCGGACATGCGCCTGCCGATCGCTCTGGGGCTGGGCTGGCCGCGGCGCGTGCCGGGGGCGGCGGCCGCCGTGGACTGGACGCGGGCGGCGAGCTGGACGTTCGAGCCGCTGGACACCGCCGCGTTCCCGGCGGTGGACCTGGCGCGCGAGGCCGGCCGGCGCGGCTCCACCGTCCCGGCGGTCCTCAACGCCGCCAACGAGGAGTGCGTGGCCGCCTTCCACGCCGGGCGCCTGCCCTTCCTCGGCATCGTCGACACGGTCGCCCGCGTCGTCGGCGAGCACTGCCCGGGCGGTGACCCGCGCGACGTGGAGGACGTGCTGGCCGCCGAGGACTGGGCCCGCGCCCGCGCCCGCGAGCTGACGGGCGCGGCGGCGTGAGCGAGGTCCTGCTCTGGGTCGTCGGGATCCTCGTGGCGGCCGTCGGCGTGGCGGTGTCCATCGCCCTGCACGAGGTGGGCCACCTGCTGCCGGCCAAGCGCTTCGGCGTGAAGGTCACCCAGTACATGGTCGGCTTCGGGCCCACCCTGTTCTCCCGCCGGCGGGGCGAGACCGAGTACGGCGTGAAGGCGATCCCGCTGGGCGGCTACATCCGCATGATCGGGATGTTCCCCCCGCAGCCGGGGGACGAGCCGGGGCGGGTGCGGGCGAGCTCGACGGGACGCTGGGCCCTGATGGCCGAGGAGGCCCGGGCGGCCAGCTTCGTGGAGGTCGGCCCGGGGGAGGAGCACCGGACCTTCTACCGGCTGCCCGTCGCGAAGCGCATCGCGATCATGTTCGGCGGCCCGTTCGTCAACCTGGTGCTGGCGCTGGTGCTCACCGCCGTGGCCGCCAGCGCCATCGGCGCACCCGGGCTGGTGCCCACCGTCTCTTCCGTCTCGCAGTGCGTGCTGCCGGCCGGGACCACCGCCTCCGAGTGCGGCCCGGACGACCCGCCGGCGCCCGGCGCGCGGGCCGGCCTGCAGCCCGGTGACACCGTCCTGTCGTTCGCCGGGCGGGAGGTGACCGGCTGGGAGCAGCTCTCAGACCTCATCCGGGCCTCCGGCGGGCGAACGGTGCAGGTCGTCGTCGAGCGCGACGGGCGCCGGGTGGAGCTGACCGCCACCCCCGTGCTCACGCGGCGCGCCGTGCTGGACGAGCGCACCGGCGAGCCCACCGGTGCGGTGGAGGAGGTCGGCTTCCTCGGCGTCTCCCCGAGCATCGCGGTGGTGCGCACGCCGCTGGCCGAGGTGCCGGCCGTGGTGGCCGGGCAGGTCGCCGGTGTGGCGAACATCGTGCTGCGGCTGCCGCAGCGGCTGGTGGACGTGGCGCAGGCCGCCTTCGGCAGCGAGGCGCGCGACCCGAACGGGCCCATCGGCGTGGTCGGCATCGGCCGCATCGCCGGGGAGCTGAACGCGCGGCCCGCGATCATCCCCGGCGACGAGCTCGCCGAGCGCACGTCCCGGCTCGTCTCGCTCCTGGCCGGGCTGAACGTGGCGCTGTTCGTCTTCAACATGATCCCGCTGCTGCCCTTCGACGGCGGGCACATCGCCGGCGCCCTGTGGGAGGTGCTGAAGAAGGCGCTGTTCCGGTTGCGCGGGCGGCCCGACCCCGGACCGGTGGACGTGGCCAAGGCGATGCCGCTGGCGTACGGGGTGTCCCTGGTGCTCATCGGGATGAGCGCGCTGCTGCTGTACGCCGACATCGTCCGGCCCGTCACCCTCGGCTGAGGGGCCGCCGCAACGCCCCCGGGTCCGGCCTCCCGGGGTCCGCGTCGCGTGAACGGTCGGTGGCGCCCCGGTGGACGCCGGCGCCCGTGGTCGTCGGGACCGCCGCGCGGGTCGATACTGGAGCGCGTGACTGTGAGCCTCGGTCTGCCCGCCCTGCCGCCGCCCGTCCTGGCCCCGCGCCGCAAGACGCGCAAGATCAAGGTGGGCTCGGTCGACGTCGGCGGCGACGCGCCCATCTCGGTGCAGTCGATGACGACGACGCCGACGACGAACATCAACGCCACCCTGCAGCAGATCGCCGAGCTGACCGCGACCGGCTGCGACATCGTGCGCGTGGCCTGCCCCAGCGCCGACGACGCCGAGGCCCTGCCGATCATCGCGAAGAAGTCGCAGATCCCCGTCATCGCGGACATCCACTTCCAGCCCAAGTACGTCTTCGCCGCCATCGAGGCCGGCTGCGCGGCCGTGCGCGTGAACCCGGGCAACATCCGCAAGTTCGACGACCAGGTCAAGCAGATCGCGCAGGCGGCGAAGGACGCCGGCGTCTCGATCCGCATCGGCGTCAACGCCGGTTCCCTGGACCCGCGCTTGATGCAGAAGCACGGCAAGGCCACGCCCGAGGCGCTGGTGGAGTCCGCCGTGTGGGAGGCGTCCCTCTTCGAGGAGCACGACTTCCACGACTTCAAGATCTCCGTCAAGCACAACGACCCGGTGGTCATGGTCCGGGCCTACGAGCTGCTCTCCGAGCGCGGCGACTGGCCCCTGCACCTGGGTGTCACCGAGGCCGGTCCCGCCTTCCAGGGCACCATCAAGTCCGCCACCGCCTTCGGGGCGCTGCTCAGCAAGGGCATCGGCGACACCATCCGCGTCTCGCTGTCCGCCCCGCCCGCTGAGGAGGTCAAGGTCGGCATCCAGATCCTGCAGTCGCTGAACCTGCGCCCGCGCAAGCTGGAGATCGTCTCCTGCCCCTCCTGCGGGCGGGCGCAGGTGGACGTCTACTCCCTGGCCGAGGCCGTCACCGAGGGGCTGGAGGGCATGAGCGTGCCGCTGCGGGTGGCGGTCATGGGCTGCGTCGTCAACGGCCCCGGTGAGGCGCGCGAGGCGGACCTGGGCGTGGCCAGCGGCAACGGCAAGGGGCAGATCTTCGTCAAGGGCGAGGTCATCAAGACCGTCCCCGAGCACGCGATCGTCGAGACCCTCATCGAGGAGGCGAACCGGCTGGCCGCCGAGATGGGCGAGCCGGCCGACGACGCCGCCGCGGGCAGCCCGACCGTCACCGTCGGCTGACGGCCGGCCCCGTGCGGTGGGGGCGCGGCGGGGGGCCGCGGCGGGGGTCGCGTGGACGCCTCGCCCCCCGCGCGACAGGATGCCGGGGTGCACCCGTCCCCGTCCGCGGCCACGTCCGCGGGGTCCGCAGCGCCCGGGACCCTGCGCGTCCTCACCGGCGCCGACGCTCCTGCCCTGCTGCGGCTGTGCGAGCGCGACCCGGTCGCCAACCTCTTCGTCTCCGCGCGGGTGCTCGGCCTGGTGGCCCGGCCCGGTACCGACCTGGGCGGGCAGGTGTGGGGCTGGTTCGAGGGCGGTGAGCTGGTGTCCGCCTGCTGGGCCGGCGCCAACCTCGTGCCGGTCGAGGCGACGCCGGCCGCCCTGGACGCGTTCGCCGCGCAGGCCCGCGCCCAGGGGCGGCGCTGCTCCTCCCTGGTCGGCCCCGCCGAGCCCGTGCTGGCGCTGTGGCAGCGCCTGGAGCGGCACTGGCGCGGGGTGCGCGAGGTGCGCGCCCGCCAGCCGCTGATGGTGTGCGACGGCGAGCCGGCCGTGGCCGCCGACCCCGCGGTGCGCCGCGCCACCCTGCGCGAGCTCGACCTCGTGGTGCCCGCCTGCGTGGCGATGTTCACCGAGGAGATCGGCTACGCGCCCGCCCCGCCCGACGGCGGTGGCGCCTACCGCGCCCGCGTCGCCGAGCTGGTCTCCACCGGCCGCTCCTTCGTGCGCGTCGACCCGGGACCGGCCGGACCGGAGGTCGTCTTCAAGGCCGAGCTGGGCGCCGTCTCGCCGAAGGTGGTGCAGGTGCAGGGGGTCTGGGTGCCGCCGCACCGGCGCGGTGAGGGCCTGGCCTCCCCGGGCATGGCGGCGGTCGTGCGGGCCGCCCGCGCCGAGGGCGTGGACGTGGTCTCCCTGTACGTCAACGACTACAACACCAAGGCGCTGGCGGCCTACCGCCGCGTGGGCTTCCGCGAGGTCGGCACCTTCGCCACCGTCCTGTTCTGACCGCGCAGCACCCGGCCGGGCGCGCGCCCGGACGCGGATAGGCTGCCGGGCGTGCTGATGCGGATGTCGACGCTGTTCCTGCGGACCCTGCGGGAGGACCCGGTCGATGCCGAGGTCGCCAGCCACAAGCTGCTGGTGCGGGCCGGGTACGTCCGCCGCGCCGCGCCCGGCATCTACACCTGGCTGCCGCTGGGCCTGAAGGTGCTGCGCAGGGTCGAGGCCGTGGTGCGCGAGGAGATGGACGCCGCCGGCTTCCAGGAGGTCCACTTCCCGGCGCTGCTGCCGCGCGAGCCGTACGAGGCGACGAACCGCTGGACCGAGTACGGCGACGGCATGTTCCGCCTGAAGGACCGCAAGGGCGCCGACTACCTGCTGGCGCCGACGCACGAGGAGATGTTCACGCTCCTGGTGAAGGACCTGTACTCCTCGTACAAGGACCTGCCGCTGTCGATCTACCAGATCCAGACGAAGTACCGCGACGAGGCCCGGCCCCGCGCCGGTGTCCTGCGCGGCCGCGAGTTCGTCATGAAGGACTCCTACAGCTTCGACGTCGACGACGCCGGCCTGGAGACCTCCTACGAGAAGCACCGCGACGCCTACGTCCGCGTCTTCACCCGCCTCGGGCTGGACTTCGTCGTCGTCTCCGCCGTCTCCGGCGCCATGGGCGGCTCGCGCAGCGAGGAGTTCCTGCACCCCACCCCGATCGGCGAGGACACCTTCGTGCGCTCGCCCGGCGGGTACGCCGCCAACGTCGAGGCCGTCACCACACCGGTCCCGCCGGCCGTGCCGTTCGACGACGCCCCCGCCGCGCACGTGGAGGACACCCCGGACACCCCCACCATCGAGACCCTGGTGGCCGCGGCGAACGCCGCCCACCCGCGCCCGGACCGCGCCTGGACGGCCGCCGACACCCTGAAGAACGTCCTGGTGGTGCTGCGCCACCCCGACGGCACGCGTGAGCCGCTGGCCGTGGGCGTGCCCGGCGACCGCGAGGTGGACCTCAAGCGACTGGAGGCCTCCCTGGCCCCCGCCGAGCTGGAGGCGTTCGGGGAGGACGACTTCGCCGCGCACCCGGCGCTGGTCAAGGGGTACATCGGCCCCGGCGCCCTGGGCGAGGAGTCCGCCTCCGGCATCCGCTACCTGCTGGACCCGCGCGTCGTGGAGGGCACCCGGTGGATCACCGGGGCGGATCAGCCCGGCAAGCACGTCTTCGACCTCGTCGCCGGCCGCGACTTCACCGGCGACGGGTTCGTCGAGGCCGCCGAGGTCCGCGCCGGCGACCCCGCCCCGGACGGTTCCGGCCCCCTGGAGCTGGCGCGCGGCATCGAGATCGGCCACATCTTCGCCCTCGGCCGCCGCTACGCGCAGGCCCTGGACCTGAAGGTGCTCGACGAGAACGGCAAGCAGGTCGTGGTCACGATGGGCTCGTACGGCATCGGCGTCACCCGCGCCCTGGCCGCCGTCGCCGAGGGCAACCACGACGACAAGGGCCTGGTGTGGCCGCGCGGGTTGGCCCCGGCCGACGTGCACGTCGTCGCCACCGGCAAGGACCCCGAGGTGTTCACCACCGCCGAGCGCATCGCCTCGCAGCTGCAGGCCGACGGGGTGGAGGTCCTGCTGGACGACCGCCCGAAGGTCTCGCCCGGCGTGAAGTTCAAGGACGCCGAGCTGATCGGCGTGCCCACGATCCTCGTGGTCGGCAAGGGCCTGGCCGAGGGCGTCGTGGAGCTGCGCGACCGCCGCAGCGGTGAGGCCCGTCAGGTGCCGCTGGCCGAGGCCGTGCCGGCCGTCACCGCCGCCGTGCGCGGCTGACCCTCACCTCCGCCGCGCGCGCAGCCGCGCCGCGGCGGTGGTCCCCGCGACCACCGCCGCGGCCGCACCGGCGGCGAGCGCCGCCGCGGTGGAGGCGTCCGGCCCGGACAGCCGCCCGGCGCACACCCAGCCCAGACCCCACGTCAGCGCCGCCCCGAACGCCAGGCGGCCGCGCGAGCGGACCGCGGTGAACACCCCCACCGCCGCCGCGACGGCGAGCACCACCACCGCCCACGCCGGCTCCGCGGCCGTCAGCCCGGCCTGCTTCAGCCACGCCGCCGCGTTCGCCACCGTCGCGATGCTCACCCACCCCAGGTACAGGCCCACGGTGCCGTCGACGACGACGGCCTCCACCGGGCCGGACGGGCGCGAGGCCACCAGCCGGCCGAAGGTGACGACCAGCACCACCAGCAGCGCGGTGATGACGACCACCGAGGCGCCGACCCGCCCGGCCCGCACGGTGGCGATCCACGCCGGGTTCAGCAGCAGCGAGGCCGCCACCCACCAGCCGGTCACCCGCTGGCGCGCGTCCCGGGCGTGCGCCGGCAGCAGCTGCCACACCGCCAGGGCCACCAGCCCGGCGTAGACCGCGCTCCAGATCGCGAACGCCGGGCCGGCCGGGGCCACGAGCGTCGCGTCGGCCGACAGCGCGCCTCCCGCCGCCTCGGCGATCGGGGTGCCGCCGAAGGCGCCGGAGCCGACGGCCGAGCCCACCACGGCGACCACCGCCCCCGCGGCGACGACCGCCCGGCGCAGCCCGTCCCGGGAGGGGGAGCGGCCGGCGGAGCGGGGCAGGGCGGAAGCGGTGCTCACGTCCCGATCGTCCGGCGGACCGGCGTGGTCCGCACCCCGGCCCGGTGCCCCCGGGGAGCCGGCTCAGGGCTCCAGGTCGACGAGCACCGCGGCGTGGTCGGAGGCCCACACCCCGTCCACCGGCTCGGTCGCCACCAGCCGCGCGGTGCGCACCGCGCCCTCCCCGCTGAACGGGGTCAGCCCGACGAGCACGTGGTCGATGCGCGCGCTGGGCTGGTGCACCCGCGCCACCCACGGGTTGCGCCGGTCCCACGTCAGCCCGGGGTCGGCGGGGTCGGCGAAGCGCCAGGCGTCCACGAGCACGAAGCCCTCCACGGGCCCGGCCGTCTCGTAGCCGCGGGCCAGGCGCAGCTCGTCGGAGGACGCCACCGCGTTGAAGTCGCCGGTCAGCACCGGCGGGTAGCGCTCGCCGCGACGCCTGCTCGCCGCCACGAACGGCACCAGGGCGCGCACCTGCGCCACGCGCACCGCCGACTCGGCCGGGGAGGAGTTCAGGTGCGTGGTGGTGAACGGCAGCGGCCGCCGGGGGGTGTCCACGAGGACCTGCAGGGCGGTGCGGCCCTCGTCCTCGTGCCCTCCCGCGGGCAGTTCCAGGACGCGCTGCTCCAGCAGCGGGTAGCGGCTGAGCACGGCGTTGCCGAACCCGAACTCGCCGGCGTCGGGGTCGTGCGGGGACAGGCGCCGCTGCCACCGGCCGGGCTGCGGGGACGGCGAGAAGGCGGCCACCATGCCCAGGCGCTCGGCGAGCCAGTGCGCGAGGTCCTCCCCGTCGGGGCCGGCGGCGGCCCAGACCTCCTGCAGGCCCACGACGTCGGGCCGGTGCTCGGCGAGGACGGTGAGGATGGCCTCGCGCCGCGCCCGCCAGTCGCCGAAGCGCCACCAGACGTTCCAGGTCATGATCCGCAACGGCCGGCCGGCCGTCGCGGGTCCTTCGGGTGCGCTCATGTCGGGGTCCAGTCTCGCAGCCGCCCCGCCGGCCGCGAGGGCGGGTGGGGCGTCGCCGCTCAAGCCGAGGCCGCCGGGGCGGTGGGGGACGCGGGCGGTTCCGCCGCGGCGGGCAGCGGCGACCCGTCCTCGCCGACGCCCGGCAGTCCCGGGAAGTTCGTCGTGGTCCCGCCCCAGCCGCGCGCGGCCCGGGCCGAGCGCAGCACCCCGGCGGCGGCCAGCGCCCGGTCGGTGCGCGAGGCGGCCGCCAGGTCCGCGTGCACGGCGGCGAGCCGCTCCTCCACCGAGGCGGCCAGGAGGGTAGCGGCCTGCGGGGTGGGGGCGGCGGCGTCGTAGGCGGCCTGCGCACCGACCGGCTCGGCGCCGCGCGCCCGCAGCAGGGCGGTGACGTCGTCGCGCGCGTCGCGGTGGGCGGCGATCGCGGCCACCGCCCGCTCCCGCGGCTCCCCGTCGAGGCGGGCGGCGATCAGGCCGAAGCACCACACCGCCGCGTGCTCACCGGCCAGCACCTCCTGCAGCGCCTCGGTCGCAGCCGTGTCCTGCGCGGTGCTGCCCGCAGCGCCCTGCGCGGAGGCGTCGCCGTCCGCGGCGGCGCCCCGCGGTGCCCCCGCCGAGGGGGGCACCGCTGCGGGGAGCGCCGGCAGGTCCACCGGCGGCGTCGCCGTCCCGGCGGCCGCGGCGACGACGTCCACCAGCAGCGAGCGGGAGGCGCCGACGGCGCACAGCAGCCGGGCCATGCCGCCACCCACGTCGCCGGGGACGGCGGCCAGGGCGCCGGTGGCCGCGGCCGCGAGAGCGCCGACGAGGGCGTCCGCTTCGCCGGTGCCGGTCGGCGGGCTGACGGAGGCGGCCGCGGCCCGGCCGCCCAGGGCCCGCAGGTGCGCGGTGCAGGCGTCGACGACCGCCGTCGCGGACCGCTGCACCGCGGCCGGTGCCGCCGTCCCGCCCGCGGGGGCGAGGGGCAGCGCCAGCGCCAGCAGCGCACGGGCGTCGGCGGCGGCCGCCGCGCGGGCGACGTCGTCCGGGCCGGGGGTGGGCGACGGCGTCGGCTCGTCACCGCTCACCCAGCGCACGCCGCAACCGGCCAGCACCGGCGCACCGGCCGCGGCCAGCAGCAGCCCGAGGACCGCGCGGCGCCCCGGGACCCGCTGCCGGGCCGGGGTGCGCGCGGCGGGCGGGAGCGGGGTGGGCACCCCGCGATGCTCCCACGCGCGCGGTCGGAGGACGGCGGTGCGCCGGGATACCCTGGGCAGTCGTCGTCGCGAGCGGCGGGCGGGCCCCGAGGCCCACCCGCCGCTCGCGCGCGCAGGGCGTCGAGAACAGGGGAGGGGCGGTCGTGCCGTCGCTGGACGAGACCGTGACCGGGGTGCTGCAGGCCGTCTTCGCCGACGAGCGCCGCTCCGCCGGCCTGGCGCTGGAGGAGGTGGCGGTCTCCACGGCCGGCCGCCGGCGCGTGGTGCGCGTGGTGGTGGACCTGGCCGGTGACGAGCCGGGCGAGGTCGACCTCGAGGCGGTGTCCGCGGTCTCGGCGGCGGTCTCCGAGGCGCTGGACTCCTCGAGCGCGCTGGGGGACGCGCCCTACACGCTGGAGGTCACCTCCCCGGGGGTGGAGCGCCCCCTGACCACCCCGCGGCACTGGTCCCGCGCCCGCGGCCGACTGGTGCGCGCCGTGCTGGCGGACGGCGGTGCGCTGCTGGGGCGCGTGGAGTCGGTCGACGCGGACGGTGTGCTGCTGCGGCTGGAGCCGCAGCCGGTCAAGGGCCGCCCGCCGCGCGCCAAGGACGTGGGGGTGGCGCTCCCGGTGCCGTTCGCCGAGCTGGTGCGCGGCGAGGTGCAGGTGGAGTTCCGCCGCCCCACCGGCGACGAGGAGCGCGCGGGCGAGCTGGACGACGAGCTGGACGACGAGCTGGACGAGCCCGGCGGCGAGCCGGGCGCGCAGGACGACGCGGGACGCGAGGGCGAGCGGTGAACATCGACATGGCGGCGCTGAGGCTGCTGGAGCGGGAGCGGGAGATCCCGTTCGAGGCGCTGGTGCGCGCGATCGAGCAGGCGCTGCTCATCGCCTACCAGCACACCGAGGGTGCGCAGCGGCACGCGCGCGTGGAGCTGGACCGCGCCACCGGCGAGGTGCGGGTCCTCGCCGCCGAGCGCGGCGAGGACGGCGCCGTGGTGCGCGAGTACGACGACACCCCCGCCGGTTTCGGGCGCGTCGCCGCCACGACCGCGCGCCAGGTGATCCTGCAGCGCCTGCGCGACGCCGCCGACGAGCAGGTCCTGGGCGAGTACGCCGGCACGGAGGGCGACATCGTCTCCGGCGTCGTGCAGCAGGGCCGCGACCCCAGGGTGGTCCAGGTGGACCTGGGGGCCCTGGAGGGCGTGCTGCCCCCGGCGGAGCAGGTGCCGGGGGAGGAGTACCGCCACGGCAGCCGGCTGCGCTGCTACGTCGTCAGCGTCAAGAAGGGCCCCAAGGGTCCGCAGGTCGTCCTCTCGCGCTCGCACCCCAACCTGGTGCGCCGCCTCTTCGCGCTGGAGGTGCCCGAGATCGCCGACGGCACCGTGCAGATCACGGCGCTGTCCCGGGAGGCCGGGCACCGCACGAAGATGGCCGTGCGCGCCACGCGCCAGGGGATCAACGCCAAGGGCGCGTGCATCGGGCCGATGGGGCAGCGCGTGCGAGCCGTCATGGCCGAGCTGCGCGGTGAGAAGATCGACATCGTCGACCACAGCGACGACCCGGCGCGGTTCGTCGCCAGCGCCCTGTCGCCGGCGCGGGTGACGTCGGTGGAGGTCGTGGACGCGGAGGCGCGCTCCGCGCGGGTGGTCGTCCCCGACTACCAGCTGTCGCTGGCGATCGGCAAGGAGGGCCAGAACGCCCGGCTGGCCGCCAAGCTCACGGGCTGGCGCATCGACATCCGGCCCGACACCGCCGCCGGGGACGAGGGCGCCCGGGAGCGGCGCGAACCCGGTCCGGCACCCCGCTGAGGCCGGCGCGGGTCCCGCGACCCGCCCGAGCGCGGGGCGGCGCTACACTGTTCCCATCGTGACACTCGCTGAGGCCGGCCCCGCCCGCCGGCGACCCACCACCCCCGCTGTCCGCCCCGCCTCCCCGAGCGCGGACGTGGAACACGCGCGGACGTGCGTGGGTTGTCGTCGGAAGGGTGCGCGGTCTGCACTGCTGAGGGTCGTCGCGTCGGCCGAGGGGGACGAGGTCCTCGTCGACGAGCGGCGGCGGCTTCCCGGCAGGGGGGCGTGGCTGCACCACAGCACCGCCTGCCTGGACCGGGCGGAGAAGCGGCGGGCCCTGCCCCGCGCGCTGCGACGCCCCGGTCCCCTCGACACCTCCGGCGTCCGCTCCCACCTGGAGCCGCCCACCGGCGCTGTCGTGTCCACCACCACCGATGAGAACGGGTCGAACAGCTGATGAGCACCCGATGAGCTCGTGCAGATGAACCCCGACGACTGACGACGGTCCGCGCCCGGTAGAGGTGGCCCGGACCGAGACAGGAGAGATGTGGCAAAGGTCCGGGTCTACGAACTCGCCAAGGAGTTCGGAGTCGAGAGCAAGGTCGTGCTGGCGACGCTCAAGGAGATGGGCGAGTTCGTCCGCTCGGCGAGCTCGACCGTCGAGCCGCCGGTCATCCGCCGGCTGAAGGACAAGTTCCCCGCGGACGGCGCCTCCGGTGGCGCGCGTCCCACCCCGGCTGTGAAGCCGGGTCCGCGCCTGCCCCAGGGCGCTCGCCCGGGGCCCGCGCGGCCCGCGGCGCCCACGCCCGCGGCTCCCGCACCGTCCGCGCCCGCCGCTCCGGCGGCCGGTGGCGGTGCACCGTCCGCGCCCGCACCGGGCCCGGCGCCCACGCCCGGCCCGGCTCCCGAGCCGACCGCGCCGGTGGTCCCCGCCTTCCAGGCGCCCCCGCCGGCCGCACCCGCCTCGCCGCAGCAGCGGCCGGCGGCGCCCGGCCCGTCGCGTCCGGCTCCCGCCGGTCCGCGCCCGTCCACCCCGCCCGCCGCGGGTGGTCCCGGTTCCGGTCCGCGCCCCGGTGCGCGTCCCGGTGGCCCGGCGACCCCGGGCGCCCGTCCCGGTGCCCCCGCCGGCCCCGCCGCCCGTCGCCCCGGTCCGCCGGAGCGCGGCGAGCGCCCCGCCCCCGGTGGTGAGCGCCCGCGCGGCGAACGCCCCGACCGCGGGGAGCGCCCTGACCGCGGGGAGCGTCCCGACCGCGGTGACCGTCCGGCTCAGGGCGGCCGTCCCGGTGCCGGTGCGGGCGGCGCCCGCCCCGGTGCCCCGCGCCCGGGCAACAACCCGTTCGCGACCAGCCAGGGCATGCCGCGCCCCGGTGCCCCGCGCCCGGGCAACAACCCGTTCGCGAACAGCCAGGGCATGCCGCGCCCGCAGGGCGGTCCCCGTCCGGGTGCGGCCGGCCCCGGTGGTCCCCGTCCGGGTGCGCCCGGCCCCGGTGGCCCCCGCCCCGGTGGCCCGCGCCCGAACCCCGGCATGATGCCGGCGCGCCCGACCGTGGGCCGTCCCGGTGCTCCCGCCGGTCGCGGTGGTGCTCCGGGTCGTGGCGGCCCGGGTGGTGGCCGCGGTGGTTTCGGCGGCCGTCCGGGTGGTCCCGGTGCCGGTGCCGGTGGCGGCGGTTTCGCCGGCCGTCCGGGTGGTCCCGGCCGCGGTGGCCGCGGCGGCACCCAGGGCGCCTTCGGCCGCGCCGGTGGCCGTCCCGTCAAGGGCCGCAAGTCCAAGCGCGCGAAGCGCCAGGAGTACGAGGCGATGCAGGCGCCCTCGGTCGGGGGCGTGTCGGTCCGTCGCGGTGACGGTTCGACCGTCGTGCGCATCCGCCGCGGCGCTTCGCTGAGCGACTTCGCCGAGCGCATCGACGCCGACCCCGCGGCGCTGGTCACCGTGCTGTTCCACCTCGGTGAGATGGCCACGGCGACCCAGTCGCTGGACGAGGACACCTTCCAGCTCCTCGGTGGCGAGCTCGGCTACGTCATCGAGGTCGTCTCCCCGGAGGACGAGGAGCGCGAGCTCCTGGCCGGGTTCTCGATCGACCTCGACGCCGAGCTGGAGGCCGAGGGCGACGAGCAGCTCGAGGCCCGTCCGCCGGTCGTGACCGTCATGGGTCACGTCGACCACGGCAAGACGAAGCTGCTGGACGCCATCCGCTCCTCCGACGTCGTGGCGAAGGAGGCCGGTGGCATCACGCAGCACATCGGCGCCTACCAGGTCGTCAAGGAGCACGAGGGTGTCGAGCGGCCGATCACCTTCATCGACACCCCGGGTCACGAGGCGTTCACCGCCATGCGTGCCCGTGGTGCCAAGGTGACCGACATCGCGATCCTCGTGGTCGCGGCCGACGACGGCGTGATGCCCCAGACCATCGAGGCGCTCAACCACGCCCAGGCGGCCGACGTCCCGATCGTCGTCGCGGTCAACAAGGTGGACAAGGAGGGCGCCAACCCGGACAAGGTCCGGCAGCAGCTCACCGAGTACAACCTGGTGGCCGAGGAGTACGGCGGCGACACGATGTTCGTCGAGGTCTCGGCGAAGCAGGGCATGGGCCTGGACAACCTCCTCGAGGCCGTCCTGCTGACCGCCGACGCCTCGCTGGACCTGCGCGCCAACCCCGACAAGGACGCCCGCGGCGTCGCCATCGAGGGCAACCTCGACAAGGGCCGCGGCCCGGTGGCGACCGTCCTGGTGCAGTCGGGCACCCTGCGGGTCGGCGACGCGATCGTCGCCGGCACCGGCTACGGCCGCGTCCGCGCGATGCTCGACGAGAACGGTGACAACGTCGAGGAGGCGACCCCGTCGCGTCCGGTGCAGGTGCTCGGGCTCACGTCCGTCCCCGGTGCCGGCGACACGTTCCTGGCCGCCCCGGACGACCGGACGGCCCGGCAGATCGCGGAGAAGCGCGAGGCGCAGGAGCGCAACGCGGCCCTGGCGAAGGCGCGCAAGCGCATCTCGCTGGAGGACTTCACCAAGGCGCTCGAGCAGGGCAAGGTCGAGACCCTCAACCTCATCCTCAAGGGTGACGGTGCGGGCTCGGTCGAGGCCCTCGAGGACGCGCTGCTGAAGATCGACGTCGGTGACGAGGTCGAGCTGCGGGTGATCGACCGCGGTGTCGGTGCGGTGACGAAGAACAACGTCAACCTCGCCGTCGCCTCGAACGCGATCATCATCGGGTTCAACGTGCGGCCCGAGCAGCAGACGAAGGAGTACGCCGACCGCGAGGGCGTCGACGTCCGGTACTACTCGGTCATCTACCAGGCGATCGAGGACGTCGAGAGCGCGCTCAAGGGCATGCTCAAGCCGGAGTTCGAAGAGGTCCAGCTGGGCACCGCGGAGATCCGCGAGGTCTTCCGGTCCTCGAAGTTCGGCAACATCGCCGGCTGCCTCGTCCGGTCCGGTCTCATCCGGCGCAACACCAAGGCGCGCGTGCTGCGCAACGGTGTGGTGCACGGGGACAACCTCACCATCGAGTCGCTGCGACGGTTCAAGGACGACGCCACCGAGGTCCGCGAGGGCTACGAGTGCGGTATCGGCCTCGGCTCGTACAACGACCTCCAGGTCGACGACGTCATCGAGACGTTCGAGATGCAGGAGAAGCCGCGCGGCTGAGGCCGCCTGAGCGAAGTCGTCCGGGCGGGGACCCAGCAGGGTCCCCGCCCGGACGCGCCCCACACCGATGCACACAGGAACGCTCACGTTCGACCTGCTCCTGGGCGACGTCCACTCGCTCAAGGGCAAGCGCAGCCTCGTGCGGCCGCTCGTCGCCGAACTGCGCCGCAGCTTCGACGTCGCCGCCGCCGAGACGGGTCACCTCGACCTGCACCGGCGGACCGAGGTGGCCGTGGCCGTCGTCGCTCCCGACGCGGCGCGCTGCACCGAGGTGCTCGACCGCTGCGAGCGCCTCGTGGCGGCGCACCCCGAGTTCCAGATCCTCTCCACCCGGCGGCAGTTCCTGTCGTCGGACGACTGAGCACCTCCAGGAGGGAAGTCCCGTGGCGGACCCCACCCGCGCCCGCAAGCTCGCCGACCGCATCAAGGTCGTCGTCGCCGAGGCGCTCGAGAAGCGCGTGAAGGACCCCCGCCTGGGGTTCATCACCATCACCGACGCCCGGGTCACCAACGACCTGCAGCACGCGACGCTCTACTACACGGTCTTCGGCAGCGACGAGGAGCGCGCCGGCACCGCGGCGGCCCTGGAGAGCGCCAAGGGCGTGCTGCGCTCGGAGGTCGGCAGGCGCACCGGCGTGCGGCTGACCCCGACGCTGACCTTCGCGACCGACGAGGTCCCCGAGACGGCCACGCAGATCGAGGAGCTGCTGCGCGCGGCCGCCGAGCAGGACGCCCGCGTGGCGGCCCTGGCGGCCTCGGCGCAGCCCGCCGGCGAGGCGGACCCGTACAAGAAGCCCGTCGAGCACGACCTCGACGAGGACGACGACGAGCTCGACGACGACGAGCTCGACGAGGACGAGCTCGGCGACTCCGACGAAGACGAGCTCGGCGACTCCGACGAAGACGAGCTCGGCGACTCCGACGAGGACGGCGGCGCCCCCGGCGACCGCCCGCTGCCCTGAGCGCTCCGGCGCCGGGCGCCGGGCGCCCGCAGGTGGGCGACGGGATCCTCGTCGTCGACAAGCCGGCGGGGTGGACCAGCCACGACGTGGTGGGGCGCTGCCGGCGCCTGCTGGGCACCCGTCGCGTGGGCCACGCCGGCACGCTGGACCCCGCCGCCACCGGGGTGCTCGTGCTGGGCGCCAACCGGGGCACGAAGTTCCTGGCGCACCTGGTGGCGCACGACAAGGCGTACACCGCCACCGTGCGCCTGGGACTGGCGACGACCACGGACGACGCGCAGGGTGAGCCGGTGGGGGAGCCCGCGGACGCCACCGGGCTGGGCCCGGACGCGGTCGCCGCGGCGGTGGCGGCCCTGACCGGTGACCTGCAGCAGGTGCCCAGCTCCGTCAGCGCCATCAAGGTCGACGGGAAGCGCTCCTACGCCCGGGTGCGCGGCGGTGAGGCCGTCGAGCTGCCGCCGCGGCCGGTGACCGTGTCCCGGTTCGAGGTGCTCGCCCGTCGCGAGGAGGGGACCTTCCTGGACCTGGACGTGGTGGTGGAGGTCTCCAGCGGCACCTACGTGCGCGCGCTGGCGCGCGACCTCGGTGCCGCCCTCGGCGTCGGCGGACACCTGACGGCGCTGCGCCGCACCCGCTCGGGGCCGTTCACCCTCGCGGAGGCGCGCACGCTGGCCGAGGTCGAGCAGGCTCCCGCCGTCACCCCGCTGGCAGACGTGGCCCGGCGGTTGTTCCCCGTGCGCCACCTCGACGCGGCCGAGGCCGGTGCGGTCTCCCACGGCGGGTTCTCCGCGGCCTCGGGGCACGAGGGTCCGGTGGCGGCCTTCGCGCCGGACGGGACCCTGGTGGCACTGCTGGGCGACACCCCCCGGGGCGCGAAGCCCCTGCTCGTGCTCACCCCGGCCGGCTGAGCCGCACCGTCGCCCGCTGCTGCTGCTCGGGACCCTCTGCACGACGAACGCCCGCCGCTCCCCGGTACCGGGGAGCGGCGGGCGTTCGTCGTGCAGGAGGGGTGTCAGACCGCCGCGGGCTCGGCGATCGCCTCCTCCACGCGACGGCGGGAGCGGAACCGCTCCAGGTCCAGGATGCCCTCGCGCTTGGCGACGATCGTCGGCACGAGCGCCTGCCCGGTGACGTTGACCGCGGTGCGGCCCATGTCGAGGATCGGGTCGATCGCCAGCAGCAGGCCCACGCCCGCCAGCGGCAGCCCCAGGGTCGACAGCGTCAGCGTCAGCATGACGGTGGCGCCGGTCAGGCCCGCGGTCGCGGCGGAGCCGACGACGGACACGAACGCGATGAGCAGGTAGTCGGTGATCGACAGGTCCACGTCGAAGAAGCCGGCCACGAAGATCGCCGACAGCGCCGGGTAGATCGCGGCGCAGCCGTCCATCTTGGTCGTGGCGCCCAGCGGCACCGCGAACGAGGCGTAGGAGCGCGGGACGCCCAGCTCCTCCTCGGTGACCCGCTGCGTCACCGGCAGGGTGCCGATGGAGGAGCGGGAGACGAACGCCAGCTGGGTGGCGGGCCACACGCCGGCGAAGAAGCGACGCACGCTCAGGCCGTTGAGGCGCAGCAGCACCGGGTAGAGCACGAACAGCACCAGCGCCAGGCCGACGTAGATGTCCACGACGAACACCGCGAGCGGGCTGAGGGCGTCCCAGCCGTAGGTGGCCACCGCCCGGCCGAGCAGGCCGACGGTCCCCAGCGGGGCGAGGCGGATGACCCACCACAGCACCGTCTGCACGACGGTCAGGGCGGAGCGGGCCACGGTCAGCAGCGGCTCGGCCTTCTCGCCGACCTTGAGGATCGCCACGCCCAGCGCGATGGAGATCACCAGCAGCTGCAGCACGTTGAAGGACAGGGAGACGCCGTCGTCGGAGGCGGAGGCCTGCAGGCCGAACACGTTCCCGGGGACGAGGCCCTGCAGGAAGTCCAGCCACGAACCGGTGTAGCTCGGCTCCCGGGCGGCGGAGGCCGCCACCGAGGTGCGGTCGCCCGGGTCGGTGGCGATGCCGAGGGCGATGCCGATGCCGACCGAGATCAGGGCGGTGATGGCGAACCACAGCAGGGTCTGCCACGCCAGCCGTGCGGCGTTGGTGACCTGGCGCAGGTTCGCGATGGAGGTGACCACGGCCAGGACGACGAGCGGCGGCACCAGGGTGCGCAGCAGCGTCACGAAGATCGAGCCGATGGTGGCGAGGGTGGTCGTCAGCCAGTTCGGGTCCTCGTCGGTGCCGCCCATCGAGCGGGCGATCGCGCCGAGGACGACGCCGAGGACGAGGCCGATGAGCACCTGGACGCCGAAGGGCGTCCGCTTCAGGGTGCGGATCACGGGGTGAGCTCCTGGGTAGGGGTGGGTGGCGCGGTGGCGGGGGTGCTGGCCGCCCCGCTAGACCGCGCTCGCCGTCCGGCCCAGGTCGATGTGCCGGCGCTCGGTGAGGTTCCATCCCGTGTCCATGCCGCTGGGGAGAATGCCACAGCGGGCGCGTCTGTTCCCGCGGCCCTCACCCGGGCGCGCCCCCTGTGGCGGCGTTCCCCTCCGCAGCCGGTCCTCCTGGTCCACCGGGTCGAACCCGCGGCTCGCCGCGCCCGTGAGCTCAGAGCAACGCGTGAGCTCAGAACAGCGTGTAGCCGCCGTCGGTGACGACGACGGCGCCGGTGGAGAAGCTGGAGGCGTCGGAGGCCAGGTAGACCACGCTGGCGGCGATCTCCTCCGGTGTCGCGTAGCGCTGCATGGGCGCGTCCTCGATCCACATCCGCCGGAACCGCGGCTCGTCCACCGGGGCCATGTCCGTCTTGACGTAGCCGGGGGCCAGGGCGTTGACCCGGATGCCCAGCGGTGCCCACTCCGCGGCCAGCGACTTCGTCAGCTGGTGCACGGCGGCCTTGGAGGCGTTGTAGACGGGCTGCATCTGCGGGCGGTTGACGATCGAGGCGCTGATGGAGCCGATGTTGACGATGCTGCCGCCCCCGTGGGCCGCCATCCAGCGCGCGGCGACCTGGCTGGGCAGCCACACGCCCTTGACGTTGGTGGTGATGACGTCGTCGTACTCGTCGTCGGTCACCTCCAGCGCGGGGCGGTGCACGCAGGTGCCGGCGTTGTTCACCAGCACGTGCAGCCCGCCGAGCTCGGCGGTGGTGCGCTCGACCGCGGCCTCGACCTCGGCGCGGTCGGTGACGTCCAGGCGCAGCCCGAGCGCGCGGCGCCCGGTCGAGGCGGCGATCTCCTGCGCGGCGGCGGCCGACCGCTCCTCGTCGCGGGCGGCGACCACGACGTCGGCGCCCGCCTCCGCGAGCGCCTGCGCGAACGCCCGGCCCAGCCCGCGGTAGCCGCCCGTGACCAGGGCCACCTTGCCCGACAGCGAGAAGCGCTCCAGCACGCCGCTCACGCGCCCACCCCCGTCGGGTTCACGACGACCACGGCCTTCATGCTCAGCGGGTCGGAGTCGGCCTCCAGCGCCTCCTGCACCCGCTCCAGCGGGTAGCGGGCGGTGACCATCTCGTCCAGGTGCACGGCGCCGGTGCGGAAGAGGTCGATGCCGCGCGGCCAGGTGTCGACGTACCGGAAGACGCCGGTGAGGGTGATCTCTCGGCTGGCCACCAGGCTGACGGGGATCGGCATGACGTCGTCGCCCAGGCCCACGAGGACCGCGGTGCCGCCGGGGCGCAGTGCGCCGATGCCGGAGACGACGGCGGGGGTGGCGCCGGAGCAGTCCACGAAGGCGTCGGCGGCCAGGGCGGCGACCTCGTCGGCGTCGTCCACGGGGTGCAGCGTGCGCGTGGCGCCGAAGGAGGTGATGCGCTCACGGCGCGAGTCCACGAAGTCGGTGACGACGACGTCGGCGGCGCCGCGCGCCCGCACGGCCTGCGCGACCATCGCGCCGATGGGGCCTGCCCCGGCGATCAGGACCCGGTCGCCGGGGGTGGTGCCCGCCTTGTGCGCGGCCCACAGCCCCACCGAGAACGGCTCCAGCAGGGCGGCGGCGTCGTCGGACATCGTGTCCGGCACCTCGTGCGCCATGTCCGCGGGGGCGGTGACGTAGTCGCAGAACGTGCCGTCGACCGGCGGGGTGGCGTAGAAGCGCATGTTCGGGCACAGGTTCATCCGCCCGGACTTGCACGCCCGGCAGCGCCGGCAGGGCACCTGCGGGTCGATCGCGACGCGCTCGCCGACGCGCGCCTCCGGCACGCCGCGGCCCACCGCGACGACCTGCCCGGAGACCTCGTGCCCGAGCACGAGGGGCTGCTCGACGACGAAGCCGCCGATGCGGCCCTCGCGGTAGTAGTGCACGTCCGAGCCGCACACGCCGACCGAGGCCACGCGGACGAGGACCTCGCCGTCGGCCGGTACGGGAACCGGCCGCTCCTGCAGCTCGATGACGCCCTTCTCCACGAGCACGCTCGCGCGCATGGTCTCCGCCACCGCGGGTTTCCCTCCGTCGGGGTGCCCGGCGGGACCGCCCCGCCGCGTCGGCGACAGCCTGCCACGCCGCCCCGACCCTCGGGACCGGGGCGGCGTGGGCGGTCTCAGCCCCGCTGCTGCAGGTAGTACCGGATGAGCGAGGCGGTCGAGGGGTCCTGCGCCTCGAGCGCGACGGTGTCGCCGGTGAGGGCGGGCGCGATCTCCAGCGCCAGCTTCTTGCCGAGCTCCACGCCCCACTGGTCGAAGCTGTCGATGCCCCACACGGCGCCCTCGACGAACGTGACGTGCTCGTACAGGGCGATCAGCTGCCCCAGCACCGACGGGGTCAGCGCCGGCGCCATGATCGAGGTGGTGGGCCGGTTGCCGGGGAACGTGCGCGCGGCGACGACGTCCTCGGCGGCGCCCTCGGCGCGCACCTCCTCGGCGGTCTTGCCGAACGCCAGCGCCTTCGTCTGGGCGAAGAAGTTCGCCATGAACAGCGCGTGCACGTCGGCGTCGCCGCCGTCGCGGTCGACGAGCGGGTGCGCGGGGTTGGCGAACGCGATGAAGTCGCTGGGGATCAGCCGCGTGCCCTGGTGGATGAGCTGGTAGAAGGCGTGCTGGCCGTTGGTGCCGGGCTCGCCCCAGAACACCTCGCCGGTGGCGGTGGTGACGTCCGAGCCGTCGTAGCGCACCGACTTGCCGTTGGACTCCATCGTCAGCTGCTGCAGGTAGGCCGGGAACCGGTGCAGGTGCTGCGAGTACGGCAGGACCGCGTGGGTGTGCGCGTCGTGGTGGTTCACGTAGTGCACGTTCAGCAGGCCCATGAGCAGCGGCACGTTCGCGGCCGGCTCGGCGGTGCGGAAGTGCTCGTCCACGGCGTGGAAGCCGGCCAGGAACTCCCGGAACCGCTCCGGGCCGATCGCGACCGCCAGCGAGGTGCCGATCGCGGAGTCCACCGAGTACCGGCCGCCCACCCAGTCCCAGAACCCGAACGCGTTGGCAGGGTCGATGCCGAACGCCTCCACCTTGTCCAGCGCGGTGGACACGGCGACGAAGTGCTTGGCGACGGCGCCGCGGCGGGCCTCGTCGTCGTCGCCGAGGGCGCCGGCCGCGGCCAGGCGCTCCCACAGCCAGGTGCGGGCCAGGCGCGCGTTGGTCAGCGTCTCCAGGGTCCCGAACGTCTTGGAGGCGACGATGAACAGCGTCGTCTCCGGGTCCAGGTCCGCCGTCGTCTCCGCCACGTCGGTGGGGTCGATGTTGGAGACGAACCGGCACTCCAGACCCGCCTGCACGTACGGCTTGAGCGCCTCGTACGCCATCACCGGGCCCAGGTCGGAGCCGCCGATGCCGATGTTGACGACGGTGGCGATCCGCTTGCCCGTCACGCCCGTCCAGGCGCCCGAGCGCACCGACTCCGCGAACGCGCAGACCTTCTCCAGCTCCCGCTGCACGTCGGCGTCCACGTCCTGGCCGTCCACGACCAGCGGCGGCTGCGCGCCGGCCGGGCGGCGCAGCGCGGTGTGCAGCACGGCGCGGTCCTCGGTGACGTTGACGTGCTCGCCGGCGAACATGGCGTCGCGCCGGGCCAGGACGCCGGTCTCCTCGGCCAGCTGCACCAGCAGCCGCAGCGTCTCGTCGGTCACGAGGTTCTTCGACAGGTCCACCCGCAGGTCGGCCACGTCCAGGGTCATCCGCTCGGCGCGCTGCGGGTCGGCGGCGAACCAGCCCCGCAGGTCGGGGGCCGCGGCGGCCTGCGCGGCCAGGGCGCCCCACGCGCTCGTCGTGGTCGGGTCGACAGGTCCTGTGCTCACGCGTCCGCCTCCAGCGCTCGTGCCCCGGGGGCCGTCCCCGGTCCTGGGTCTCGCGGCCCGGGGCCCGCGTCGGTGGGGCCCGGTCCCGGCCTGAGACGTTAGCCAGGCCGGTGCCGGCCCGCGCGGGCGGCCACCCGCCCGCCGCGCGGGGGCCCCGCCCACCGCGGCGCCGGGGGGCGGCTGGCAGAGTGTGCGGGTGCAGCGGTGGGACGACCTGGCAGACGTGGACCCCGGTTTCGGCCCCTCGGTCCTCACCGTCGGCAACTTCGACGGGGTGCACCGCGGGCACGTGGCCGTGCTGGAGCGCGTGGTGCGCGCGGCCCGCGAGCGCGGCGCGGCCGCGGTGGCGGTGACGTTCGACCCGCACCCGCTGCAGGTCCTCGTGCCCGAGCGCGCCCCGGGCCTGCTCACCGGCCTGGAGCGCCGCCTGGAGCTCGTCGCCGCGTGCGGCCTGGACGCGGTGCTCGTGCTGCCGTTCACCCGCGAGCTCGCCTCGTGGACCCCGGAGCGCTTCGTGGAGGACGTCTTCGTGCGGGCGCTGGGGGCGGTCGAGGTCGTCGTCGGCCACGACGTCCGCTTCGGGCGGCGCAACAGCGGCGACCTGGGCACGCTGCGCGAGCTCGGCGAGCGCCACGGCTTCGAGGTCACCGCCGTGGACGACCTCGGCGACGGCGCGGGTCACCCGCCGCGCTGGTCGTCCACCGCGGTGCGCGAGGCGCTCGCGGCCGGGGACGTCGAGCGGGCGGCGGCGGTGCTGGGGCACCCGCACCGGGTGAGCGCGACCGTCGTGCACGGCGACCACCGCGGTCGCGAGCTGGGGTACCCGACCGCCAACCTCTCCGGCGAGGACGTCGAGGGCCTGGTGCCCGCCGACGGCGTGTACGCCGGGTGGTTGCACCGCCCGTCGGGGCAGCGGCTGCCGGCGGCCGTGTCCGTGGGTTCCAACCCGACCTTCGACGGGGTGGAGCGCCGCGTGGAGGCGCACTGCGTGGACAGCCCCGGCCTGGACCTGTACGGCGAGCGGGTCGCGGTGGACTTCGTGCACCGCCTGCGCCCGACGCTGCGCTTCGAGGACGCCGACGCCCTCGTGGAGCAGGTGGAGCGCGACGTGCAGCGCTGCCGGGAGCTGCTCGGTCTCGTCTGAGGCCCGGCGGCCCGGTGCGGGCGCGGGGGGAGCGGCCCCGGCTGGTAGCCTGGGCGAGCCGTTCGACCGGCCGCGGACCCAGAGAGCCCGGGTGGATCAGCCCCGGAGCACCGCGCAACGAGACTCAGGAGAGCACCGTGCCCCTCGATGCCGAGACCAAGAAGAAGATCATGGCCGAGTACGCCACGAGCGAGGGCGACACCGGCTCGCCGGAGGTCCAGGTGGCGATGCTCACCCAGCGCATCCGCGACCTGACCGAGCACCTCAAGACGCACCAGCACGACCACCACAGCCGCCGCGGGCTGCTGCTGCTGGTCGGCCAGCGCCGTCGCCTGCTGCAGTACATGGCGAAGAAGGACATCAACCGCTACCGCTCGATCATCGAGCGGGTCGGCATCCGCCGCTGAGGCGGCGCAGGGGCGGTCCCTCCCGGGACCGCCCCTGCTGCGCGTGGCGGTGCGCGGGGACACCCGC
>NZ_JBBBEM010000041.1:0-33094 GCF_037154035.1 Kineococcus sp. G2
CGACTCCGGGCAGACTCGGGAGTGCCGCGCCGCGGCACCCCGGCCACCGCACCGCGCAGCGTCGTGCCGGTCCTCGGTAGTGGCCTCCGGGCGCCTCGCGCCCGTGGGCCTCGATCGAAGGCCGGACCGGCGGGGACCCGTCCCCGCCGGGCACGCGCCGGTGCGGCACGCACCGCACCGATCGACGAAGGAGGAACCCGTGGAGGGTCCCGAGATCACCGCCGCCGAAGCCGTCATCGACAACGGCTCGTTCGGCACCCGCACCGTCCGCTTCGAGACCGGCCGACTGGCCCGCCAGGCCGCCGGCTCCGCCGCCGTGTACCTGGACGGCGAGTCCTTCCTGCTCAGCGCCACCACCGCGGGCAAGACCCCGAAGGACCAGTTCGACTTCTTCCCGCTGACGGTGGACGTCGAGGAGCGCAGCTACGCCGCCGGGAAGATCCCCGGCTCGTTCTTCCGCCGCGAGGGCCGCCCCTCGACCGAGGCGATCCTGACCTGCCGCCTCATCGACCGCCCGCTGCGCCCGAGCTTCGTCAAGGGTCTGCGCAACGAGGTCCAGGTCGTCGTCACCGTCATGGCGCTGCACCCGGACGACGCGTACGACGTCGTCGCGATCAACGCGGCCTCGCTGTCCACCCAGCTGGCGGGCCTGCCGTTCTCCGGCCCCGTCGGCGGTGTGCGCATCGCGCTGATCGACGGCCAGTGGGTCGCGTTCCCGCGCTACTCGGAGATCGAGCGCGCCGTCTTCGACATGGTCGTCGCCGGCCGCGTCGTCACGGGGGCCGACGGCTCCGAGGACGTCGCGATCATGATGGTCGAGGCCGAGGCCACCGAGGGCTCCTGGAACCTCGTCAAGGAGCAGGGCGCCCAGGCCCCCACCGAGGAGGTCGTGGCCGCCGGCCTGGAGGCCGCGAAGCCCCACATCGCCAAGCTGGTCAAGGCGCAGGCCGAGGTCGCCGCGAAGGCCGCCAAGCCCACCGCGGAGTTCCCGCTGTTCCTGGACTACCAGGACGACGTCTACGCCGCCGTGGAGGAGGCCGCCTCCGGCGACCTCGCCCAGGCCCTGGCGATCGCCGGCAAGCAGGAGCGCGAGAACCACGTCGACGAGATCAAGGCGCAGCTGCGCGAGTCCCTCGCGGAGCGGTTCGCCGGCCGCGAGAAGGAGGTCTCGGCGGCCTACCGCGCGCTGCAGAAGAAGCTCATTCGCCAGCGCATCCTCACCGACTCCGTCCGCATCGACGGGCGCGGCCTGGCCGACATCCGCACGCTGTCCGCGGAGGTCGAGGTCCTGCCCCGCGTGCACGGCTCGGCGCTGTTCGAGCGCGGTGAGACGCAGATCCTGGGCGTGACCACGCTGAACATGCTGCGCATGGAGCAGCAGCTCGACACCCTCTCGCCGGTGACGCGCAAGCGCTACATGCACAACTACAACTTCCCGCCCTACTCCACCGGTGAGACCGGCCGGGTGGGCTCGCCCAAGCGCCGCGAGATCGGCCACGGGGCGCTGGCCGAGCGCGCGCTGGTGCCGGTGCTGCCGGCCCGCGAGGAGTTCCCCTACGCCATCCGCCAGGTCTCCGAGGCGCTGGGCTCCAACGGTTCCACCTCGATGGGCTCCGTCTGCGCCTCCACCCTGTCGCTGCTGAACGCGGGTGTGCCGCTGCGCGCGCCCGTCGCCGGCATCGCGATGGGCCTGGTCTCCGACACCGTCGACGGCGAGACCCGCTACGCGGCGCTGACCGACATCCTCGGTGCGGAGGACGCCTTCGGCGACATGGACTTCAAGGTCGCCGGCACCCGCGAGTTCGTCACCGCCATCCAGCTGGACACCAAGCTGGACGGCATCCCCGCCTCCGTGCTGGCCGGGGCGCTGACCCAGGCCCGCGACGCGCGCCTGCACATCCTGGACGTCATGGCCGAGGCCATCGACGCGCCCGACGAGATGTCGCCCACCGCGCCGCGCATCATCACGGTGAAGGTCCCGGTCGACAAGATCGGCGAGGTCATCGGGCCCAAGGGCAAGATGATCAACCAGATCCAGGAGGACACCGGCGCCGACATCTCCATCGAGGACGACGGCACCGTGTTCATCGGCGCGGTCGACGGCCCCTCGGCCGAGGCGGCGCGCGCGGCGGTCAACGCGATCGCCAACCCGACGATGCCCGAGGTGGGCGAGCGCTACCTCGGCACCGTCGTGAAGACCACGACCTTCGGGGCGTTCGTCTCCCTGCTGCCCGGCAAGGACGGCCTGCTGCACATCTCGCAGCTGCGCAAGCTGGCCGGCGGCAAGCGCGTGGACACCGTCGAGGACGTCGTCTCCGTGGGCCAGAAGGTCCAGGTGGAGATCGCCGAGATCGACCCGCGCGGCAAGCTGTCCCTGGTGCCGGTCGTGGCGGAGGAGGAGAACGCGTCCGCGGACGCGGGCGCCTCCGCCGACGAGGCCGCGTCGGCCGACGCCTGACGTGCCGGCCCACCACGGCGTGACCGGCCCCGTCGACCTCCCCACGGAGGCGGCGGGGCCGGCCCCCGTCACCACCACCCTGTCCGACGCGGACGGCGCCCTCGTGCGGCGCACCGTCCTGCCGTGCGGCACGCGGGTGCTGACCGAGGCGATGCCCGGGCAGCGCTCGGCCAGCGTCGGCTGCTGGGTCGGCGTCGGCTCGCGCGACGAGACCAGCGGCCACCACGGCTCCACGCACTTCCTGGAGCACCTGCTCTTCAAGGGCACCGAGCGTCGCGACGCGATGGACATCGCCACCGCGTTCGACGCCGTCGGCGGCGAGGCGAACGCCGCCACCGGCAAGGAGCACACGACCTACTACGCGCGGGTGCTCGACACCGACCTGCCGATGGCGATCGACGTGGTGACCGACATGGTCACCTCCGCCGTGCTCGACGAGGACGACTTCAGCTCCGAGCGGGAGGTCATCCTCGAGGAGCTGGCGATGAACGACGACGACCCCGGCGACGTCGCCCACGAGAGGTTCGCCGAGCTGGTGCTGGGCGACCACCCGCTGGCCCGGCCCATCGGCGGCACCCCGGAGACCATCCGGGCCGTGGGGCGCGACGACGTCTGGGCGCACTACCGCGAGCACTACCGGCCCTCGACCCTGGTGTTCACCGCCGCCGGCGGCCTGGACCACGACGAGGTCGTGGAGGCGGTGCAGCGCGAGCTGTCCCGCGCCGCCGGCGACCTGCACGACGCCGCCCCGGCCCCGCGCCGCACGGCCGGGCAGGTCTCCGGCGGCCTGGAGCGCGGGCGCGCCCTGGTCGTCGAGCGCGCCACCGAGCAGGCCCACGTGCTGCTGGGGACCACCGGCATCACCGCCACCGACGAGCGCCGCTTCACGCTGAGCGTCCTCAACGCGGTGCTGGGCGGGGGCATGAGCAGCCGGCTGTTCCAGGAGGTGCGCGAGAAGCGCGGCCTGGCGTACTCGGTGTACTCCTTCAACGCGAACTACGCCGACTCCGGCTACGTGGGCCTGTACGCGGGCTGCTCGCCGGCGAAGGCCGCCCAGGTCGCCGAGCTGATGCTCGCCGAGCTGGCGAAGCTCGCGCAGGCCCCGATGGAGGCCGAGGAGCTGCACCGCGGCATCGGCCAGCTCGCCGGCGGCATGGTGCTGGGCCTGGAGGACTCCGGCTCCCGCATGAACCGCCTGGGCAAGTCGGAGCTGGTGCACGGGCAGTTCCTCGACGTCGACGGCGTCCTGGCGCGCCTGCGTGCGGTGACGGCCGAGGACGTGCGGGCGATGGCCGCCGACCTGCTCGAGCGGCCGCGCTCGGTGACCGTCGTCGGCCCGTTCGCCGACGACGCGCCGTTCCTGCCGGTGGTGCGGTGAGCACCCCGTCGGACGGCGGCCCGCTGCGGGTCGCGGTCACCGGCGCCCGCGGCCGCATGGGCTCGCAGGCCTGCGCCGCCGTCGAGGCGGCGGACGACCTGCAGCTGGTGGCGGCCCTCGGCCGCGGCGACGACCTCGCCGCGGCCGAGGGGGCCGACGTCCTCGTGGACCTGACGGTGCCCGGCTCGGTGATGGAGAACGTGCGCTGGGCCCTGTCCCACGGCCTGCACGTCGTCACCGGCACCACCGGCTTCACCGGCGAGCGCGTCGCGCAGGTGGAGGCGTGGCAGCGCGAGGCGGGCCGCAACGTGCTCATCGCCACGAACTTCGGCCTCGGTGCCGTGCTCGTCATGAAGTTCGCCGAGCGGGCGGCGCGGTACTTCGAGTCCGTCGAGGTCGTCGAGCTGCACCACCCCGGCAAGGTGGACGCCCCCTCGGGGTCGGCGATCCGCACCGCGCAGCTCGTCGCGGCCGCCCGCGCCGAGGCGGGCCTGGGCCCGGTCCCGGACGCGACCGAGCAGTCCCTGCCGGGGGCGCGCGGCGCCGTCGTCGACGGCGTGCACGTGCACGCGGTCCGGATGCGCGGCATGACCGCCCACCAGGAGGTCGTGCTCGGCGGGCCGGGGGAGACCCTGACGCTGCGCGACGACACCTACGACCGCGCCGCCTACATGCCCGGGCTGCTGCTGGGGGTGCGGCAGGTCGCCTCCCGACCGGGCGTCACCGTGGGGCTCGAGCACTACCTCGACCTCGGCTGAGGAGGCGCGACGTTGCGCACCAAGATCGTCGTGGCGGTGGCCTGCGCGGCGCTGCTGTTCTACTTCGTGCTGCTCGGGCGCCTGGGGGTGCAGCTCATCGGCACCGGCGAGTGGGCGGGGGTGCTCCTCGGCGTGGCCGTGCTCCTGCTGCCGCTGGTGGGGGCGTGGGCCGTCGCCCGCGAGCTGCTGTTCGGGCGGGCCACCGAGCGGCTCGGGCGCGAGCTCGCCGAGCGCGGTGAGCTGCCCGCCGACGACCTGGAGCGCACCGCCACCGGCCGCGTCGACCGCGCCGCCGGCCGGGAGATGTTCGAGCGGTACCGCGCCGAGGTCGAGGCGTCCCCGGACGACCCCGGTGCCTGGTACCGCCTGGCGATCGCCTACGACGCGGCCGGTGACCGCCGCCGCGGGCGGGCCGCCGCCCGCCACGCGCTGCGGCTGCGCGAACAGCGCCCCTGACGCCCCGCCCCAGACGCCCCGCCCCTGACCTCCTGCGCCTGCACCCCCGCGCACCCGGGACCGGGTGCGCGGGGGTGCGCCGTCCCCTCAGTGCGTGACGGCGCGCACGCGCTGCGCCGGTGCGCACCCCGGCGGCTGCGGAGGGCGCGGCAGCAGCGGCCTGCGCTCGCGCACCGGCAGCGTCACGGGCGACCCGCTGGTGACCACGACCTCCTGCCCGGCGTGCCGCAGCCGCACCGACGCGTCCGGCCCGTCGTGCACCTCGTACGTCGCCTCGTGGGCACGCACCGTCACCCGCAGGGTGCAGCCGTGCCAGCGCACCGAGAACCGCAGCCGTGAGATGCCGTGGGGCAGAGCCGGGTCCAGGGTGAGCTCCCCGGCGGTGTCCCGCAGGCCCCCGAAGCCCTGCACGAGGGCCATCCACGTCCCGGCGAGCGAGGCGATGTGCAGGCCGTCGGCGGTGTTGTGGTGCAGGTCGCGCAGGTCGACGCTGGCGGCCTCGTACGTGTAGTCGTGCGCCAGCTCCAGGTGGCCGGCCTGCGCGGCCAGCACCGCCTGCACGCACGCCGACAGCGAGGAGTCGCGCACGGTGCGGCGCTCGTAGTAGTCGACGTCGCGGGCGAAGTCCTCCGCGCTGAAGCGGTCGCCGAACCAGAACAGCGCCATGCCCAGGTCGGCCTGCTTGCACACCTGGTGCCGGTACAGGTCGAAGTACGGCGCGTGCAGCAGCAGCGGGTACTCGCGGCGGTGCTCGAAGTCCCACTCGGGCAGGCGGGTGAAGCCCTCGTGCTGCTGGTGCACCCGCAGCCGTTCGTCGTAGGGGACGTGGACCGCCTCGGCGGCGTCCACCCACCGGGCCGCCTCCTCCAGGTCCACGCCCAGGTCGCGGGCCCGGTCCTGCCGGCGGCGCACGGCGGCCGCTGCGACGGACAGGTTGTGCGCGGCGGCCAGGTTGGTGAAGAGGTTGTCGTCGACCACCGCGGTGTACTCGTCCGGCCCGGTGACGCCCGCGACGTGCCAGGCGCCGTCGGCGTCGTGGTGGCCCAGGGACATCCACAGCCGCGCGGTCTGCACGAGCACCTCCAGGCCGCCGTCGGCCTCCAGGCAGTCGTCGCCGGTGACCACGCGGTAGCGCTCGACCGCGGCGGCGATGTCGGCGTTGACGTGGAACGCGGCCGTCCCGGCGGGCCAGTACCCGGAGCACTCCTCGCCGCGGATGGTGCGCCACGGGAACGCCGCCCCGCGCAGGCCCAGCTCTTGCGCCCGCGCGCAGGCCTTGTCCAGAGTCGTCCACCGCCAGCGCAGGGCGTCGCGCGCCGCGTCGGGTGCGGTGTAGGTGAGCACCGGCAGCACGTACGCCTCGGTGTCCCAGAAGATGTGCCCGTCGTAGCCCGGGCCGGTCAGCCCCTTGCCGGGGATGCCGCGGCCCTCGCTGCGGGCACCGGCCTGCAGGACGTGGAACAGCGCGAACCGCACGGCCTGCTGCACCTCGGCGTCGCCCTCGACCTCCACGTCGGCGGCGTCCCAGAACGCGTCGAGGTACTGGCGCTGCTCGCGCAGCAGCCCCTCCCAGCCGGTGTAGCGGGCGCCGCTGAGGGCACCGGCGACCTGGTCGCGCAGCGCAGGGTGGGAGCGCTGCGAGGACCAGCCGTACGCGAGGTGCTTGACCAGGCGCACCGGCTGCCCCGGTTCGGCCGTCACGACGAACGTGGTGCGCGCCCAGTCGTCGGCGGTGCTGGTCTGGCACTCCACCCGGCCGGCGGCCTCCAGGGTGTTGTGCATGCCGGCGGCCATCTGCAGGCCGCTGGCGCGGGTGCGGTGCACGAGCGTGGCCGAGCGGGGGCCGTTGTCGCGCTCCACGGCCACCAGCGGGTTGTTGAGCACGGCGGCCACGCGCGGGTCCCGCTTCTTCGCCGGCACCGCCTCGTTGGCGACCAGCTCCGACTGCAGCGTCAGGCGCACCGGACGGTCCACGGCCTCCACGACGTACTCGATCGCGGCGACCGCCCGCTGCACGAACGAGACCAGGCGGGTGGAGCGCACCCGCACCCTGCGCCCGGCGGGGGAGACCCAGTCGGCGGTGCGGGTCAGGGTGCCGGCGCGCAGGTCCAGGACCCGCTCGTGGGAGAGCAGCTCGCCGTAGCGCACGTCGAACGGCTCGTCGTCCACGAGCAGCCGCACGAGCTTGCCGTTGGTGACGTTGACGACGGTCTGCCCCACCTCCGGGTAGCCGTACCCGGCCTCGGCGTACGGCAGCGGGCGGTCCTCGTAGAAGGAGTTCAGGTAGGTGCCCGGCACGCCGTGGGGCTCGCCCTCGTCCAGGTTGCCGCGCATCCCGACGTGCCCGTTGGACAGGGCGAAGACGGACTCGGTCTGCCCGAGCAGGCCCAGGTCCAGGCCGGTCTCGCGCACGTGCCACGGCTCGACGGGGAAGGTGTCGGGGCCGATCACCGCGCGCCCTCGCCCAGCAGCTCGGCGAGGTCGCTCACGACGACGTCGGCGCCGTGCTCGCGCAGGGCCTCGGCCTGGCCCGCCCGGTCCACGCCGACGACGACGCCGAACCCGCCGGCGCGGCCGGCCTCCACACCGGCCAGGGCGTCCTCGAACACCGCGGCCCGCTCCGGCGGCACCCCGAGGCGCCGGGCGGCCTCCAGGAAGGTGTCGGGGGCGGGTTTGCCGGCCAGGCCCAGCTCGCGCAGGGTGACGCCGTCCACGCGCTCCTCGACGAGCGGGGCCAGGCCGGTCACCTCCAGCACCTGGCGGGTGTTCGCGCTGGAGGAGACCACCGCCCGGCGCAGCCCGGCGTCGCGGGCGGCCTCCAGGTAGCGCCGGGACCCCTCGTAGACGTCCACGCCGTCCTCCTCGATGCGGCGCAGCAGGTCCGCGTTCTTCGCGTTGCCGAGGCCGTGGACCGTCCCGGTCCCGGGAGCGTCGTCGGGGGAGCCCTCCGGCAGGGTGATGCCCCGGCTGGCGAGGAAGTCGCGCACCCCGGCGGGGCGGGGCTTGCCGTCCACGTGGGCCAGGTAGTCCGCCTCGGGGTCGAAGGGCACGAACTCCTCCCCGGTGCGCTGCGCGCGCTCGCGCAGGTACCCGTCGAACGCCGCCGTCCAGGCCGCGTTGTGCACCGCCGCGGTGTCCGTGAGGACCCCGTCCAGGTCGAACAGCAGCACCTCGATGCCGTCCGGCAGTCCCAGCACGTCGCCTCCTCTCCCTGCGGGGGCCGGTCCGCCCGCGGCTCGACCCTAGGCGGAGCGGGCGGCCGGTGCAGTCCGGTGCGCCACCGTTCCCGCAGGTCGGTGCGGGGACCGCTGCGGGGTTCGGCCCCCGGGGGATCGGGTACCTGCCGGGGGACAGCAGCCGACGGCGGGCCCGCCCGCCCGGAGAGGAGGACGGCGTGAGCGAGCACCCCGGCAGCCGTTCCGGCAGCCGCCCCGCGGACGTGCTGGTCCGGCTCAGCGACAGCGGCAGCACCGTGGCCGACCCGGCGGAGGACGTGCGCGGCCGCCGCGTCGTCGACGGCGCGGGCGCCGAGCTGGGCACGGTGGACGACCTGCTGGTGGACCGCGACGAGAAGCACGTGCGCCTGCTGCGGCTGAAGCACGGCGGGGTCCTCGGCATCGGCGCGGAGGTGTCCTTCGTGCCGGTGGAGGCCGTCACCGGGGTCGGCGAGGACGAGGTGCGCGTCGACCTCGACCGCGACCGCCTCGCCGGCGCCCCCCGCTACGACCCGGACCTGGCGGACCAGTCGGAGTTCTACGGGGCCCTGTACGGCTACTACGGCTACGCGCCGTTCTGGGGTCCCGGCCACGTCGCCGGGCCGTGGCCGGGCTACTTCGGCACTCCCTGAGCGCCCTGAGCGCCCCGGGCGCCCCGGGCGCCCCCGGGCGTCCGCGAGGGCTTGGGCGCCGCCGCGCGGGGTAGGGGAGCGGCATGTGGTTCGACTCGTGGTCCGACCTGTGGCGCGTCGTGGCAGTGGGTGCGTGCGCCTACGCCACCGTGGTCCTCGTCCTGCGCCTGTCCGGCAAGCGCACCCTGGCGAAGCTGAACGCGTTCGACCTCGTCGTGACGGTCGCGCTGGGGTCCACGCTCGCGACGATCCTGCTCAGCTCCGACGTCTCCTGGTCCGAGGGGGCGGTGGCCCTCGCGCTGCTGGCCGGCCTGCAGTTCGCCGTCGCCTGGGCCACCAGCCGACTGCCGCGGGGGCGCAGCGTGGTGACGGCCCGGCCGACGCTGCTGCTGTCGCACGGCGTGGTGGACGAGCACGCGATGCGGCAGCAGCGCATCACCCACGCGGACCTGCGGCAGGCGGTGCGTGCCAGCGGCAGCGGTGACCTGGAGAACGTCGCGGCCGTCGTGCTCGAGGGCGACGGGACGCTCAGCGTCGTGCCGTCCTCGCAGTTCGGGAGCGGGTCGGCGCTCGCGGACGTCCCGGGGGTACCGCCGGCCGTCCGGCGGACGCAGGGCTGACGGACGGTTCGCGAACGGCAGCCCGGGGTACTCCCCCAGCGCTCCTGGGAACCACGATCGAGGAGGGACGACATGGCCAGCACGGCACGCGAGATCATGACCGGTGGCACCGAGTGCGTCGGGGAGAACGAGTCGATCCGGCAGGCGGCCCGGAAGATGGCCGACCTCGGCGTCGGGGTGCTGCCGATCTGCGGTGAGGACGACCGCCTCAAGGGGATGCTGACCGACCGCGACATCGTCATCAAGGCCGTGGCCGAGGGCATGGACCTCGAGACGACCACCGCCGGGCAGTTCGCCCAGGGCAAGCCCGTCACGATCGGCGCCGACGACAGCATCGACGAGCTGGTGCGGACGATGACGGACCACCAGGTCAAGCGCCTGCCCGTCATCGACGGCCACCGCCTCATCGGCATGGTCACCGAGGCCGACGTGGCCGCCAACGCCCCGCGGGACAAGGTGATCGACCTCGTCACGAAGGTCTACGCGAACAGCTGAGCCACCGCCCGTGCCCGCGGGTGCCGCGAGCACCCGCGGGAGGGGGCGGGGCAGGAGGAGCGCCGGTGCGCGAGCCGTGCACCGATCGCGCCGACGCCGGACGCCGCCTGGCGAGGGACCTCGGCGGCCCCGCCCGGTGGGGCGACGCCGTGGTGCTCGGCCTGCCCCGCGGCGGCGTCCCGGTCGCGGCCGAGGTCGCCGCCGCGCTGGCCGCGCCCCTGGACGTCCTCGTGGTGCGCGAGCTGGGCCTGCCGGGGTTCCCCGAACTGGCGGTGGGAGCCGTCGCCGGGGTGGGCGGCGAGGTCGAGGCCGTGCGCGACGACGAGGCCCTGGCCCACCACCGCGTCGAGGGTGAGGAGTTCGACGGCTTGACCGGGGCGACGGTCCGCGCGGCCGTCGCCGCAGTGCGCCGCCGAGCCCCGGCGCGCGTGGTCGTGGCCGCTCCCGTGGGAGCGCGGCGGGCCTGCGAGGCCGCGTGGGAGGTGGCCGACGAGGTGGTGTGCTCCTTCGTCGCCGTCGAAGGGGACTGGCCGGACTGCTACCGGCTGAACCGTTCGGTGCCCGGGGTGCCCGCGGCGCCCGCGGACCCGCGCGAGGTGCTCGACGGGTTCGGGCGGTGGCGGACGTGGATGTGGGCGAACTCCGACGTCGTGGACTTCACCCGGTGGCTGCGCGGGTTCAACACCGCCCTGCCGGAGGCGGATCGGGTCGGCCTCTCGGGCGCTGGACGCGCTGCACGCCGAGCACCCCACGGGTGAGGAGCAGACGTGGCCCGGTGGTGAGTGGACGATCGGGACGGGGTTGACCCGGTCCCGGTCCGGGTAGGGCGATGACATGCCGAAGTACCGCGTGAACCGGGAGGCGCTCGAGCAGGCGCACCGCATGATCGACGCCGGGGAGCACGACGACAGCACCAGCTGGTCCGACGCCGCCCCGTCCACCTCGGAGGGCAACGAGGTGCGCGACGAGGACGGCTGGGACGCCTACGCGAGCTGGCACCTGGCGGAGGACCCGGACGCCTCCGAGCGCACCAAGAAGCGCTACCACTTCCCGTACGGGGACTTCACGAAGGTGAACCGCTCGGCGGTCGTCCACGCCGAGCAACGGGCATCGCAGAACGACCACCCCGAGATCGAGAAGGCCGCCGACGAGCTGCTGCAGCACCTCGACCGCGTGCGGTCCTGACCGAGGAACCGAGGAGCGACGACAGTGAAACCGAACCCCGCGATCCAGGACCGCCCCAGTCCCGTCACCGCCGCCGGTGCGCGCAAGGGCGCGTGGCTGACCGTGCTGGACGCCGGTGCGCGCCTGCTGCAGTCGACCTCACCCCTGAAGGGCTTCGACGTCTACGTCGCCGGCCTGCACTGCGCCAAGGGTGACCCCGGCATGCAGATGGAGGCGCACCACTACTGCAAGGTCGTCAACGACGACCTCCTGCAGTGCCTGATCTTCGACGGCAACACCGCCGACGCCAACCTCATCGGCATCGAGTACATCGTCTCCGGCGCCCTGTTCGACACGCTGCCGGAGGAGGAGAAGGACTACTGGCACCCGCACAACTACGAGGTGTTCTCCGGTCAGCTGTCCGCGCCCGGCCTGCCGCAGAAGGTCGAGACGTCCCTGATGAAGCAGCTGGTGAACTCCTACGGCAAGACGTGGCACACCTGGCACACCGGCACCCACGGCGCGCCGGGGATGGACCTGCCGATGGGCGACGCGACGCTGATGTGGTCGTTCAACCGCGACGGGGAGGCCGACGAGGGCCTGCGCACGGGGTTCGAACAGGCGATGGGGATCGACTCGGACGCCAAGCGGGCCGACCGCGCCTCGCTCCTGCCGTTGGCCGAACCGCAGCGGGGCGTGGACGAGATGAAGGACGACTTCACCGGCACCACCCCGGTGCCCGGTGTCGTCGACGCGGACGCACCCCGGTGAGCGCGCTCAGCCCGTGCCGGTTCGCCGGTGCGGGTCGAGCCACCAGCCGAACGCCGCCTCCACCGCGTCGACCGGCACCTCGTGCCCCCCGTCGAACTCCCGGTGCTCCACGTCGTGGCCGCTGCGGCGCAAGCGCGGGACGACGACCCGGCTCGTGCGGTCGATCGGCAGGACGCGGTCGGCGGTGCCGTGGGAGACGAAGCACCGCGGCCGCCGGCCGGGGACGCCGTCGACGACGAACCCGGGGGAGAAGGCCGTGACGGCCTCCACGGTGCCCGGGTTCGCCAGTCCGACGGTCAGGGCGTAGGAGGCCCCGTCGGAGAAACCGCCCAGGCACAGCGCTCCCGGGGCGAGGTCCAGGTGGGCGAGGGTTCCCGCCAGGGCGCGGCGCAGCGCGCCGACGTCCGGACCGGGCTCGCCGACCACCACGTCCCACGTGTACTCGCTCGACCGCGGCGCCAGCACGGCGACACCGTGGCGCTCGGCGGCCTCGCCCACCAGGCCCAGGGACTGCTGCGGGGTTCCGCCGGAGCCGTGGAAGAACACCAGCAGCGGCACCGGGCCGTCCGCCGCGGCGCGGGGCACGGCCAGCAGCGCGTCGTGGCGGCCGGCGGGCACCGCGAGCGTCCCGCGCACCGGTGCCGGAGCCGGGGGCGCGCTGCGCGCGGGCAGGGCCCCGAGGTCGAAGGGCCCCCGCAGCGCCGGTTCCCGGCCACCGTCCGGCGCGTCCGCGCCGGGGGGCGCCGCCGTGCCGGTGCCGTGGTCCGCTCCGCGCACACCGTCGGGCGCCCGCCGGCCGCCGTCCTCGTCGTCCCCCTCGCCGGACACGGTGGCCTCCGCTCAGTCGTCCCGCTGCGTGGGCTGTGCGCCCCGCCGTCCCAGTCTGCGGTCCGTGGCGTTCGCGGGCACCCGCGGGCACCCGGGGTCGGCCGACGGCGGGTCGACTGGCGGATCACCGGGGCGCGCAGCATCGTGGCGGGCACGACGGTCGAACCCTGGCCGGTCGTGGTGCGGTGCCGCAGCCGCGGGGAAGGGGGCGTCGTGACCGAGGGGCGGGATCGGGAGCAGCCGGAGGCCCAGGAGGGCAACGTCCTCCTGCGCGCCCTGCGGAGCACCGTGGGCAGGGAGAGCACGACCTTCGGGTTCTCCATCCTCGTCACGGTGACGTTCGGGCTGCTGCAGGCGACCGAGGGCTCTCCGGACGCGTGGCGCGTGTTCCTGTACGCGTTCGGCGCCGTCATGTCCTTCACGCTCCTGGAGGGGGTGCTCTCCAAGGGTTTCCGGGGCCCCATGCCGCAGCACCGCACCAGGACGCTGGCACTGGGCACCAGCCTGAACATCGTCTCCGTGCTCGCAGCCCTCGGGGTGGCGTACCTGCTGGCGCGGTGGATCGACCACGTCGCGCTCTGGGCCGTGGCCCCGTTCGTCGCCGGCGTGGTGTACCTCGTCGTCGAGAGCGCGGAGGCGGCCGGCGCGGAGAGGCTGCTCACGTCGGCGGGGGACCGCAAGGCGGGGGAGGTGTCCGACGAGTAGGTCCTCCGGGCCGCGCACGGGCTCGGTGGGAGCCGCCCCCCACCGAGCCCGCCGCCGCACGGCAGCCCGCTGCGCGAGGATCAGCGCCCCGCCGCCAGGACCGTCTTGATCCACCCCTCCTCGCGCCGGTCGAAGCGCTGGTGCGCCTCGAGGGCGTTGCCCGACACCTCTGCGGAGAACTGCTCCGCCTGCTGCTCCGACGCCTCGGCCGCGGGCCCGCTCTCCGGGCGTTCCGCGTCCACGCCGACGGCGTCGATGACGCGGTCGGGTCCCGTGCCGCCGGTGACCTCCGCAGGACGGTGACGGGGTCCTCGGCGTTGAGGTCGATCGTCTCGGCCCCCAGGCGCTGCGCCGCGGCCAGGCGCGAGGGGATCCCGTCGAGCACGATCACCCGGCCCGCCCCCTGCTTGGAGGCGGACAGCACCGCGAACAACCCGACGGGCCCGGCCCCGAACACCGCGACGGTGTTCCCGTCACCGACCTCGGCGAGCTTCGCCCCGAACCAGGCGGTGGGGAAGATGTCCGAGACCGTGGTGGCCTGGTCGTCGGTGACGGACTCGGGCACCTTCACCGGGCCGACGTGCGCGAACGGCTAGACCTCGACGACCCCGACGGCCTCGTGGCCGAGGATCGTGCCCTGGCGCACGCCGCTCACCGTGCCGCGCACGAAGTGCAGGTCGGTTCCGCAGACCGCACTGGTGGTGACCCGCACGACCGCGTCGTACGGCTCCTGGATCGTCGGGTCGGGAACCTCGTCGAGCCGGATGTCGCCCACCCCGTGCCACACGATCGCCTTCACGTCTCGTCTCCTCCCCGGTCCCGGGGTGCAACGCTCAGCGCAGCCGCACGGGGCCCGCGTCGATGGGGGTGCGGAACAGGGCGTACGGCTTGCTCCGCAGGTCCTGTCCGCCCTGGTAGTTCGCCTGCCGGTGCAGCTGGTTCGCCGTGACGTACAGGTACCCGTCGGTCACCGACAGGGTGTCCGGCCACAGCAGCCGCGGGTCGTGCACCACCGTCTCGAAGCTGCCGTCGGGCAGCCGGCGCAGGACGGCGTCGTGCTCGTAGGAGGTCAGGTACACCCGTCCGGCGTCGTCGGTCTCCAGCCCGTCCGACCCGCTGCCCTTGTCGCCCTCGTCGACGACGGTGGCCGCCACGGCCTCGTCGTCGAGGGAGGGGTCGCGCAGCGCCGCCGTGGAGACGCTGTACCAGCGGCGCGAGGCCAGCGGGCAGTAGAACAGCCGCTCGCCGTCGGCGGAGATCGCGATGCCGTCCGCGCCCATGGACACCGGCTGGGTGGAGCCGTCCTCCGAGCGCTCCAGGAACGGCCTGCCCTCCACCACGGGACGGAAGCTCGACAGCGGCTCGGCCTTCGTGGAGGGGTGCTCGTGCAGGCGGCGCCGGGCGCTCCCCGTGGCCAGGTCCACGACGATCAGGGCGTTGGGTCCGGAGTCCGAGGAGTCGGTGATGTAGGCCGTGCCCGCCTCGCCCGCGCGCAGGTCGAAGCGCACGTCGTTGAGGTAGGTGGTCTCCAGCACCACGTCGGGGCTGAAGGTGATGACCTGCTCGACCGTGTTCGTCCCCAGGTCCACTCGCACCAGTTTCGGGCCCCCGGGGCTGGTGGGGGCGAACATCGGGCTGCCGGTGTCCAGCGCCCACAGCCGGTCGGCGGGGTCGACGACGACGCTCTGCACCGAGACCAGCGCCCGCTCGTCGTCGTTCCCGTCGGGCGCGTTCCACGCCTCGTCGGGGAAGGGCACCTCGCGCCCGTCGACGATCTCGGCGGCGGTGGCCGGGACCTCGTCGCCCCACTTCGGGTAGCAGACGAAGACCCGGCCCGCCGCGGAGACCGTGACGCCGGTCGGCATGGGGCCGTGGAAGGCGTGCACCAGCTCCAGCTCGCCGACGGGGGCGTCGGTGGCTCCGGGAGCGGTCACGAGGACTGCCCGGGGTGCAGCAGCACCTTCGTCCAGCCGTCCTCGCGGGCGTCGAACCTCGCGTAGCCCTCGGGAGCCTGGTCCAGGCCCAGCTCGTGCGAGACGATGAACCCCGGGTTCGCCCGCCCGGCGACGATGAGGTCGCGCAACTGGCGGTTGTAGCGCATGACGGGGGCCTGGCCGGTGCCCATGGACAGGCCCTTGGTGAAGAAGGTGCCGTAGTCCCAGCCGATGCGCCCCTGCTGGGCGCCCTCGGTCGCCGCGCCCGGGTCCTGCGGCATGTAGACGCCCACGACGCCGATGCCGCCGGTGCTGCGGACGACCTTCACGAGGTTGTCGAGCACGAGTTCGGGGTGCTCGTCGCCGGCGGGGTCGTGGGCCTGGTACCCGACGGCCTCCACGCCGCGGTCGACACCGCGGCCCTTCGTCGCCTCGGTGATCTGCTCGACCGGGTCGGACGCGGAGAAGTCGACGGGGATGGCGCCGATGCTCTCGGCCAGGGCGAGGCGGTCCTTCTCCTTGTCCACCACGAACACGCGGGAGGCGCCCTTGATGAGGGCGCTGTGCGCGGCCATGAGCCCCACCGGGCCGGCGCCGAAGACGGCGACGTCCTCACCGGGCGACATCCCGGACAACTCCACGCCGTGCCAGCCGGTGGGGAAGACGTCGGACAGCATGGTGAAGTCGTTCTCGTGCTCGGTGCCCTCCGGCAGCTCCAGCAGGTTGAAGTCCGCGAAGGGAACCCGCAGGAACTCCGCCTGCCCGCCGTCGTAGGGGCCCATGTTCGCGTAGCCGTACGCGGAGCCGTCCATGCCCTCGTTGGGGTTCACCCGCAGGCAGAACGACGTCCAGCCGTGCACGCAGTTGCGGCAGGTGCCGCAGGCGATGTTGAAGGGCACCGAGACGCGGTCGCCGACCTCGATCCGGTCCACACCGTCGCCGACGGCCTCGACGATCCCCATGTTCTCGTGGCCGAGGACCTTGCCCTCCTCCACGGACGTGCGCCCCTCGTACATGTGCAGGTCAGAACCGCAGATGTTCGTCGTGGTGATGCGCACGACGGCATCGGTGGGGTTCTCCACGCGCGCGTCGGGGACCTCCTCGACGGCGACGGACCTCGGGCCCCGGTAGACGACAGCCTTCACGGTTCTCCTCCTCGACGTCGTGCTGCTGGTCGGGCCGGGGACCCCGGCGGGACCGCGTCCCGCCGGGCCGAACGGCCACCTCCGAGACCTACCCGTCATCGTGGTGGTCATGCGGGCCGATCGGTGCCGGGCCCGAGTGGTGATCGGCGGCGAGGACCCCGACGATCGCCACCGTGGACGTCGTCGTGCTGCTCGGGCTGCTGGTGCTGGGGATCGTGGTGCTGACCCCCCTCGCGGGGCGGATCGGGGTGCCGCAACCGGTGGTGCTCACCGTGTACGGGTTGCTGCTCGCCCTCGTGCCCCAGGTGCCCTCGCCCCGGTTGCCGCCGGAGGTGATCCTGCCGCTCGTCCTGCCGCCGCTGCTGTTCGCGACCACGCAGCGGGGGGCGCTGCGGGAGCTGCGGCGGGACGCCGGTTCGGTGCTGTTCCTCGCGGTGGGGCTGACGGCGCTGAGCGCGTTCGCCGTGGCCCTCGTCGCGCGCGCGTTCGGGCTGCCGTGGGCGGTGGCCGTCGTGCTGGGTGCGATCGTCGCCCCGCCCGACCCCGTGGCGGCAACCGCCGTGGCGCGCCGGCTGCGGCTCCCGCCACGGCTCGTGACGGTCCTGGAGGGGGAGGGGCAGTTCAACGACGCCACCGCCCTGACGCTGTACTCGGTGGCCCTGGTCGCGGTGACGAGCGGCAGCGTGGGGGCGGGGGAGATCGGCTGGCACCTGTTGCTGGAGGTCGTCGGCGGCACCGCGATCGGCCTGGTGGCGGGTCTGCTGGCCCGCTGGGCGCTGGCGCACCTGCACGACGCCCCGGTGGAGACCACGGTGACGATCGCGCTGCCGTTCGCGGCCTACCTGGTCGCCGACGAGGTCCGGGCCTCCGGCGTGCTCGCCGTCCTGGCCGCCGGGCTCCTGCTGCGGGCCAGGGGCGCCGGTGCCACCACGTCCCGCGGCTGGTTGCTGGGGCGGGCGGTGTGGCGCTACGTCGACTTCGCCGTCACCGGGCTGCTCTTCGGGTTCCTCGGCATCGAGCTCACCACGGTGCTGGAGGGCACCTCGCAGTGGGGCGACACCCACGCCGTCGGCCTGGCGGCCGCGGTGGTCGGCACGCTCATCGCCCTGCGCTTCGCCGCCGTGCACACCGCGTCAGCCCTCGCCGGGCGCCGCGCGCGCCGTCGCGGCTCGGCGACCCCGGCGGGGTGGCGGGAGGCCACCGTGGCCTCCTGGGCGGGCATGCGCGGCGTGGTCACCGTGGCCCTGGCCCTGGCCCTGCCGGTCACCGGGGCCGACGGCGCGTTCCCCTACCGCGCGGAGGTGGTGCTCGTGGCCCTGGTCACCGTGCTCGTCACGCTCATCGCGCAGGGCTTGACGCTCGCGCCCCTGGTCCGCCGCCTCGGCGTGGCCGTCCCCGCCTCCGGCGACGCGGGCGTGCGGCGACTGCGCCGCGACGCCACCGCGGCGGCGCTGCGGGCCGTGCAGGAGTCCGGCGCCGGTGCCCCGCTGCGGGTCAGGGAGGCGGCGGTCGCGAACTACCGCGCCCGCCTCGACCGCCACGGCTCGGAGGCGTCGCTGCTCGACGAGGAGGAGGGGACCGAGGCGCTGGACGCCCTGGGGCGTCTGCTCGTCGCGGGCCTCGACGCGGAGCGCGAGACCGTGCTGGCGGCCCGCCGCACCGGGGCGGTCAGCCCCGACGCCGCCGACGAGGTCCTGTTCGAGGTGGAAGCCCGCGCCGCCCGGTACGAGTGAGCGGCGAGCGCGGTCCTGAGCGGTGCGCCGGTGCCCGGGCGCGTAGCGTTCCCGGTGGTGGGGCCCCGCACCGGGCCCCGGCACCGGTCACCCGTCACGACCACCTCACGAACCGCCTCACGAGGAGGAGACCCATGACCGAAGAACCCGGCCGCACCGCCGGTCAGCTCGTCGACGACCTCACGTCGGACACCGCGGAACTGGTGCGTGCCGAGATCCGCCGCGGGCAGCAGGAGGTGCTGGCCAAGGCCAGGGAGGCGTCCAGGGGGGCGGCGATGCTCGGCGGAGCCGCTGTCCTGGGCGCGCTGGCGGCCGGCACGTCGGCCGCGTTCGTCGTGCGCACCCTCGGGAAGGTGCTGCCCGCCCCGAGCGCCGCGTTGCTGGCGACGGCCCTGTACGGCGGTGGTGCAGCGGCGCTGGCCGTCGCCGGGACCGCCGAGCTGAGGCGCGTCGGTCCACCGCTGCCGGAGGAGACGCTGGCCAGCGTGCGCCAGGACGTCCGCGCCGCCCGATCCGGCGCTGCGGGCGCCGCTGGCTGACCGGTCCGTCGAGACCCGCAGCGCCGTCGCGGCACCACCACGGGTGGGGCCGGTCCGGGGCTGGACCGGGGACGCGCCGGGAGTCGGAGGTCGCCCTTCCGGCTCCCGGCGATCGCGCCACCCGCGAGAGCTGCCACCAGGCCGATGGGCTCCCCACCGCACGGCGGGGTGTGCCGGAACACATCCCGGAAACCGCTCTCGTCGGGGCCGCGATCGCGGGGGCGTCGGTGTGGCTGAGCGCCCTGGGCACGCGGAGGTGGCGGACGCGGCGGGCGCGACCCGCCCCCGCCGCGTCCTGAGCCGTCAGCCCGCCGCGCTCAGCTCGCCGAGCCGGACCTGGAACGTCTGCTCCTCGCCGTCGCGCTGCACGGTGACGTCCACGGTCTGGCCGACCTCCAGGTCGGCCAGCACCGCGGACAGCTCCGCGGTGCTGCGGACCTGCTGGCCGTCGACGGAGGTGATGACGTCCCCCTCGCGCAGCCCGGCGGACTCGGCCGCCCCGTCCGGTTCCACCCCCACGACACCCACCCCGGCGGGCTGGCCGGACGAGTCGGCGAGCGTGGTGACGGTGACGCCCAGGGCGGCGCGGTCGGTGTCGGTGACCTCGCCGTCCTCGATGAGCTGGGGGGCGACGTTCTTCACCGTGTTCGAGGGGATCGCGAAGCCGATGCCGGGCGCGGCGCCGCCACCGCCGGCCGGGCTGGTGGCCGCCAGGGTCGGGATGCCGATGACCTCGCCCCGCATGTTCACCAGCGCCCCGCCGCTGTTGCCGGGGTTGATCGCAGCGGAGGTCTGGATGGTGCCCGGCAGCGTCGCACCGGCCGGGGCCGCCTCGCTGGGCGGCTCGGACACGGTGCGGCCGGTGGCGGAGACGATGCCGTCGCTGACGCTGCTGGACAGGCCCAGCGGGTTGCCCATGGCCAGCACGAGCGTGCCGACCTCCACGGCGTCGGAGTCGGCCAGCGTCGCCGGCTGCAGGTCCGGGGCGCCCTCGACCCGGATCACCGCCAGGTCGTTCTGCGGGTAGGTGCCCACCAGGGTCGCCGGGTACGACACCGCGGAGTTGGCGAACTGCACCTCGAACTCGGTGGAGGCGCCGATGACGTGCGCGTTGGTGACGATGTTGCCCTGCTCGTCGAGCACGACGCCGCTGCCGAGGCCGTTGGGCGTGCGGATCTCCACCACGGAGGGCAGGACCTCGCTGATCACCTGCTGGTAGGACTCCTGCAGGGTCTCCACGGTGCTGCCGGCGCTCACCCCGCCGGCCTCCGCCGTCCGCGCGGCACCCGCGGTGGCCTCACCGCTGGCGGCACCGGTGGCCGCGGTGTCCTCCTCGGCGGTGGCCGTGCACCCCGCCAGCGCCAGGGGGACGAGCAGGAACCCCGCGAGGGCGGTGCGGCGGCGCCGGGGTCCGGGCGTCCGGGACGCGGGGCGGGCGGACGGCGCGGTGCTGCTCACGCAAACTCCCATCGTGGTGGGGTCCCGCGCCCGGCGCGGGGCCCGGGGGCCGAGGTGACCTTTGCAGGAGCTCAATCCTGTGCCGGTTCCCGGATCCGCGCCACCGGGCCGGTGGCCCAGCGGCGTCAGCCGTCCCGCGTGGGACCGCGTTCGGCGCTGCCGTCGCCCGGCACCCCGCCCCCGGTGCGCGGCTCCAGGTCGGCCGGGTGGCTGCCGCCGAGGTGGCGGGCGGTGTTCACCAGGCCGACGAGGCTGAACGCCTGGGGGGTGTTGCCCAGGTGCCGGCGCGCGACCGGGTCGTACTCCTCGCTGAGCAGCCCCAGGTCGTTGCGCAGGTCCAGCAGGCGCTCGAACAGCCGCCGGGCCTCCTCACGGCGGCCGGTGCCGTGCAGGGCGTCGGCGAGCCAGAAGGTGCAGATCAGGAAGGTGCCCTCCTCACCGGCCAGCCCATCACCGCCGTCCGCCCCGGTGTCGTAGCGCAGCAGGAACCCGTCCCGCTCCAGCTCGCGCTGGACCGCGTCGACGGTCCCGACGACGCGGGCGTCGTCCCACGGCAGGAAACCCACCTCGGGGATGAGCAGGGTCGCCGCGTCCAGCCCCCGCGAGCCGTAGGACTGGGTGAAGGTGCCTCGCGCGGGGTCGAAACCCTGCTCGCACACCTCGGCGTGGATCTCGTCGCGCACCCGCCGCCAGGTGTCCACGGGGCCGTCCAGGCCGAACCGCTCGACGGCTTGCACACCGCGGTCGACCCCGGCCCACGCCAGCACCTTGGAGTGCACGAAGTGCCGTCGCGGCCCGCGCACCTCCCACAGGCCGTTGTCGGGCTCGCGCCAGTTCCCCTCCAGGTGCTCCAGCAGCGCCTTCTGCAGGTCCCAGGCCGTCTCGTCCGGCTCCAGGCCGGCGCTGCGCGCCACGTGCAGCCCGTCGAGGACCTCGCCCCACACGTCGAGCTGGAGCTGGTCGGCGGCGGCGTTGCCCACGCGCACCGGCCCCGAGCCCTCGTACCCGGGCAACCAGGGCAGTTCCAGCTCGGTCAGCCGCCGGGTGCCGTCGATGCCGTACATGATCTGCAGCTTCGCCGGGTCCCCGGCCACGGCCCGCAGGAGCCACTCGCGCCACGCCTTCGCCTCCTCGACGAAACCGGTGCCCAGCAGGGACTGCAGGGTGAACGTCGCGTCCCGCAGCCACGTGAACCGGTAGTCCCAGTTCCGGGTGCCCCCGATCTGCTCGGGCAGCGACGTGGTGGCCGCGGCGACGATCCCCCCGGTGGGGGCGTACGTCAGCGCCTTCAGCAGCACCAGGGACCGGCGCACCGCGGCGCTCCAGCGCTCGGCGGTGGCCGGTTCACCGCGCAGGTCCCGGGGGTCGTAGTGGAACCGCTCCAGCCACTCGCGCCAGAACGACTCCGTGCCCTCCAGCGCCCGCTCGGCGTCCACCGGCTCGGGTTCCCCCGCCCACGACGGGGTGTGCGTCAGCACGAAGGGGACGCGGTCGCCGGGGCCGACGGTGAACTCCGCGCGCGTGGCCATCCCCTCGCCGTGGAGGTCCACGGGGGTGTGCAGGTGCGCGGCGTCCGGGCCGGCGACCGCGCGCAGGCCGCCGCCGGTGCGCTGCACCCACGGCACGATGCTGCCGTGGTCGAACCGGAGCCGCAGGTCCATCGACACGCGCACGCGCCCGCTGACGCCCTCCACGATCCGCACCACGTCGGGGGCCTGCCCGCGCGGCGGCATGAGGTCGATGACGCGCACCGTGCCCTCGGGGGTGTCCCACTCGCTCTCCAGCACCAGCGCGTCGCCGCGGTAGCGCCGCCGGGTGCAGTCCCCGGCCCCGACCGGGGCGATGCGCCAGCGACCGGCCTCCTCGTCGCCGAGCAGCGCCGCGAAGCACGCGGGGGAGTCGAAGCGCGGCAGGCACAGCCAGTCGATGGACCCGTCCCGGCCCACCAGGGCCGCGGTCTGCAGGTCTCCGATCAGCCCGTAGTCCTCGATGAGGGCCACCGGGTCCTCCTCTCGTCGGGGTGTGCTCGTCGGTGCGCTCGTCAGCCTCTCGCGCGCGGCCGGTCAGCGCTCGGGCGAGACCTCCTCCGGCGGGGCCCCGACCACCGAGACCGCCCCCTTCGCCTCGAAGATCGCCAGGTGGACCGACGCCGTCCCGGGGTAGCCCTGCTGGCGCATGATGGCCTCCAGGTCCGCGGTGGTCAGGCCGCAGCGGCGCATGTTGCGCTGGTCCACGACCCCGTCGCGCACCAGCACGCGCAGCGGGGGGTCCACGACCCACCGCACCGGGGCGAGGAACCTCAGCCGGGCGATGGCGCTGTGCACCGCGAACAGCGCCAGCAGCACCGCGGCACCGGTGAGCCAGGAGGTGTCCGACGCCGTGGCGGAGCGGCCGACGACCGCGCCCACGGCCACGGCGGCCACCCAGTCGAACGGGGCGAAGGCCGCCAGGGTGCGCCGCTCGGCGACGCGGAACAGCGCCAGGGCGGTGGCGAACAGGGCGACGCCCTTGACCGCCGCCCACACGGCGACGTGCCAGTCGCCGATCAGCGCCTCGTGGGCGTTCACGGGCGCCCGGCCCGCGCCGCACCGCCCGCCCGGCTCACACCGCCTCCTTGACGCCGGTGGCCACGGTGTCCCACCCGGGCTCGCGCGGTGCCCCGTCCCGGCCGTGCTCCTGCATCCACTTGTGCGACTCCTTCCGGCCGAAGCGCACGTAGCCCCGCACGGCGACCGGGCCGAGGTGCAGGGCGGTGATCGGCCAGACGATCTCCATGACCTCCACGTGCTGGCGGTAGCCGCCGCGGGCGCAGGTGTCGACGAGGACCGCCGCGGCGCTCGTGAAGGCGACGGCCAGGGCGATCCAGGAGACGACGGTGAGCCAGGTCGGCGGCACGGGCACTCCCTCGCGGATCGGGTCGGGGCACGGCTGTTCGGGCCGCCCCGATGATTGCGCACCGGCAAGGGACGTGCACCCGGGGAGGTCGGGGACCACCGCGCATGACCGGCCGTGCGGCGGGTACGCACCACGCATGAGCCCTGACGAGCGTCGCCACCGGACCCGTCGACCGGCCGACCCGTCGGTCCCGCCGGGACAGCCGCGCGGCCGCACCGGGGACGAGGCGCGCACCGCGCGCTCCCCGCTGGCACTGCGCCTGCTGCTGGCGGCGTTCGGCTTCGTCGTCTGCGGGGTCTTCGCCGCGCTGTGGCTCACCGCCGAGGAGCCGCCCGGCGGCTCCCGGGGGCCGGGGATCGTCCTGCTCGCGCTGGCGGTGGTCGCCGCCGTGGACGCCGCCGTCGTCGTCGGGCGGCTGCGGCGCGGCCGGCGGCCGCGCGGCTGAGCTCCCTGCGACCCCGTCCCGGTGCACCGCGGCCCACCACCCCGGCGCGGGGAGTTGGGCCGCGGTGCACGTCCGCCCCTCAGGACGAGGGGGTCAGCGCGCGCAGCGGCTCCGCCAGCTCGTTCGCGAAGAACTCCAGGAACCCGTCCGGGTCGGGGCCGGCGTTCTGGGTGACGAGGTGGTCGAACCCCGCGTCGACGTACTGCTGGGCGCCGCTCAGGTAGGCCGCCGGGTCCGGGCCGACGGCGAACTGGGCCCTGACGTGCTCCGCGCCGACCGTCTGCGTGGCGGCGTCGAAGTTCACCGGGTTGGGCAGTTCGGACATCACCTTCCACCCGGTGACGGCCCAGCGGCTCTTCTCCAGCACGGCGTCGATCGCGGAGTCCTCGTCGGGCGCCCAGGCCATCGGCACCTCGGCGTAGGCCGGGCCGCTGCCGCCCAGCTCCTTCCAGGTCCCGACGATCTCGCCCTTCGGCTCGGTGGCGAACAGCCCGTCGCCCAGCTCCGCGGCGATCCGCGCCGAGGCCTTCCCGCTGGAGGCCACCGCGATGACGGGCAGCTCCTCGGGCAGGTCGAAGACGCGCGCGTCCTCCAGTCGCAGGTGCTTGCCCTCGTAGGTGCGGTAGCCGCCCCGCCACAGCAGCCGGATGATCTCCAGCGCCTCGCGGAAGCGCTCGTGGCGCTCGGCCACACCGGGGAAGCCGCGACCCACGACGTGCTCGTTGAGGCGCTCGCCGGCGCCCACGCCCAGGGTGAACCGCCCGTCCGAGATGATCTGCATCGTCGCGGCCGCCTGGGCGATGATCGCCGGGTGGTAGCGCACCGACGGGCACGTCACGCCGGTGACCAGGCCGATCCGCTCCGTCTTCGCGGCGATCGCGGCCAGCAGGCTCCACGTGAAGCCCGAGTGCCCCTGCACGTCGAGCCACGGGTGGTAGTGGTCGCTCATCTCGACGAAGTCGTAACCGGCCCGTTCTGCCTCGACGGCCTGGCGGATGATCTCCTTGGGCCCGAAGGCCTCCGTCGCCAGCTTGTACCCGATGCGCATGCGTTCCCCCTGCTCGATCCGGTGTTCGGTCTCGATCCGGTGCTCGGTCTCCTGCCGGCCCCGCCGCCCGGGGTTCCCCCCGGCCGTCCCGGGATGTGCGCACCACCGTGAGGCGGTAGACCGGACGGCGGCTCGACAACCGCGACCCTAGGGAAGAGATGACCGACCAGCACCCCGTGACGACCCCCGACCGTGCGTTCGCCCTGCTGCGCGAACTGCTCACGACCTACGGCCCCGTGGGCCGCGAGGACGCCGTGCGCGACGTGGTCGCCCGGGAGCTCGAGGGACTCGTCGACGAGCTGTGGACGGACCCCGCCGGCAACCTCGTCGGCCTGGTCCGCGGCACCGGGGAACCCGGCGCTCCCGGGGTGCGGGTGATGGCCCACGCGGACGAGCTGTCGATGATCGTCAAGCGCGTCGAGGACGGCGGCACGCTGCGGGTGGGCGAGCTCGGGATCATGAACCCCGGCAACTTCGGCCTGGGTCCGGTGGCCGTCCTCGGCGACGCCGAGGAGCTCACCGCCGTGCTCGCGCTCGGTTCCGAGCACACCTCGAAGGAGACGCAGCAGGTCTGGCAGACGAAACCCTCCGGCGGCGACCAGGCCATGGACTGGCAGCACGTGTCGATCTTCACCGGGCGCACGCCCGAGGAGCTCGCCGCCGCCGGCGTGCACCCCGGCACGCGCGTGTGCGTGCACCGCAGCCGGCGCGAACCCGTGGAGTTCGGCGAGCACGTCGGCGGGTACTTCCTCGACGACCGCGCGGCGGTGACGGCGCTGGTCGAGGCCGCCCGGAGGCTGCGCGAGCGCGGTGGACGACCGCCGGCCGACGTGCACCTGGTGCTCACCACCAGCGAGGAGATCGGCGGGGTCGGCGCCTCCTACGCCAGCCGGACCCTGCCCGGCGAGGTGACCCTGGCGCTGGAGGTCGGCCCGGCGGAACCCGAGTACGGCACCGTCGTGGACTCCGGACCGATCGTCGTCTACGCCGACGCCGGCGCCGTGTACGACACCTCGATCGCCGACCACCTGCTGCGGCTGGGGCGGCGGCGCGGCCTGGAGCCCGTCCCGGCCGCGTTCACCGCCTTCGAGTCCGACGCCTCCCAGTCCAAGCTCAAGGGGCAGGCGGCACGGGCGGCGCTGCTGTGCCTGCCGACCCTGAGCACCCACGGGTACGAGGTCGTGCACCGCGACGCGATCGGCGCGCTCGCCGAACTGCTCACCGAGTACCTGCTGCACCCCCGCCCCTGAGCGCGGGCCGGTTCCGGGCAGGGGTGTTCAGGCGGTGGGAGGTGCCGCCTGCGCCGCCATCCGCACCGGGGCGTTCGCCTCCCCGAACCCCCGGTGGCCGCCGCTGCGCTGCACGACCTCCACGAAGAACTCGCGGCTGACCGAGCGGGTGCAGAAGTGCAGCAGTTCCCCGTCGGCGTCCCGGTCGTACAGGACCGAGTTCTCCCGCAGCTGCGCGAGGAACCCCTCGTCCAGGCCGAAGCGGGCCTCCAGGTCGTCGTAGTAGTTCCCGGGGACGGGCAACGGCCTCCCACCGGCGCGCCGGAACGCCCGGGCCGCCGCCAGCGCGTCCGGGGTGGAGAAGGCGACGTGCCCGGCGCCCGGCGGGCGACCGCGCAGCATCGCCGAGGTGGGCGCCACGCTCAGGACGACGCGCACCGCGTCGCCCGCCGACCTCAGCGCCCGGGTCCGCACCAGCCCGGCCGGTCCCGGCACGACCTGGGTGGGGGAGGCCTCCAGCCCCAGCACGGAGGTGAAGAACAGCGCGGCGCCGTCGAACCCGGCGAACCGCTGCGGCAGCGCCACGTGGTCCACCCCGCTCAGCACCGCGCGCTCACCCTCCCGCGGCGCGGGCACCTGCGCCGGCGGGCACGGCGCGAAGTCCGCCGGCCAGCCGGAGTCCGCCGGCTCGTCGGCGCAGAACTGCACCCACGTGCCGTCCGGTGCCACCACGGAGGGGATCTCCGCCTCGCCGGGGCCGACGGCCCGGTTCACCACCGGCGCCAGCAGCGTGCGGGCGCGCTCGTGCAGGGCGTGCGGGTGCGGCGTGGCCAGGCCGAGAGCGGTCACCTGCGCCCGCACGTCCTCGCGGCGGCTGTTCACCACGACGCGCGCGTCGCCGTTCGACCACAGCTCCACCGGCCCGCTGCGGTGCCGTCCCGCGCACGTGAAACCCAGCTGCACCAGCAGGTCCGTGACCGCACCGGCCGTGGCGGGGGAGGCGGAGACCTCCGTGAACGCCCACGCGCGCACCACCGGCGCCCGCGGCAGCGACGGCGCCGGCGACGCCGGCGGCAGCGACGGGCGGTGCCGGAACGTGCGGTCGCGCAGGTGCCGCAGCGAGCGCATCCCGTCCACCGCCGTGGCCGCGGGGTCGGCCTGCCGGGCCAGGTCGTTGAAGACCTCCAGCGACACCGGGCCCCGGTACCCGCTGCCCACCACCGCGGCGTGGAAACCCTCCAGGTCGAACTCGCCCTGGCCGGGGAAGCAGCGGTGGTGCCGGCTCAGCGGCAGCACGTCCATCGGCAGCCTCGGAGCGTCGGCGACCTGGTAGAAGAACACCTTCCCCGGCGCGATGCCCGCGATGCCCGCCGGGTCGTCCCCGCGCGAGAGCACGTGGAAGGAGTCCAGGCAGTTCCCCAGCGCCGGGTGGTCCGCGGCCGCCACGACGCGGGCGGCGTGCCGGTAGTCCGACACGTGCGCGCCCCACGCCAGGGCCTCGTAGGCCAGCCGCACCCCGTGCGAGGCGGCCACCTCGGCGGCCGCGTGCAGCTGCTGCGCCAGGAGCGCGTCGTCGCGCACCGCGCCGGGGTGCACCGCCGAGCACACCAGCACCAGGTCCGTGCCCAGCTCCAGCGCCAGCTCGCACTTGCGGTGCAGGCGGTGGGCGTTGCGGGCCACCGCGGCCGGGTCCACGTCGTCGACGTCGCGGAACGGCTGGAACAGCGACACCGCCAGCCCCAGGTCCTCCACGCGCCGCCGCAGCGCCGCCGGGCTCTCCGGGCTGGCCAGCAGGTCCGGCTCGAACACCTCCACGGCGTCGAACCCGGCCGCGGCCACCGCCCGCAGCTTCTCGTCCAGGGTGCCCGCCAGGCACACCGTGGCGATCGAGGTGCGCAGCTCGTGGGTGCCCCGGAACCCGTCGTCGCCCGCGGGCACCGCCCCCGCGCGCGCCGCGGTCCCCCGCGCGCCAGTCCCGCCGTCCACCATCGTCCCCCCAGGATCGGTCCGGTCGGCGGCCCACCCTGGCACGGGCGAGCGCACCGCCGGCCCGGACGGCGGCGCCGGTCCCCCGGGCGGGTGAGCGCGCGAGCGGCCGGGTGAGCGCACCGCCGCGGCCCGTAGGGTGCGGTCGTGAGCCTGCCCGACCGCCCCTTCGCCGCCGTGCTCTTCGACATGGACGGCACCCTCGTCGACTCCACCGCCGCCATCGCCCGCAGCTGGACCAGCTGGTGCGTCGAGCACGGCGTCACGGCCGAGGCGCTCGCGGCCGCCGGCGGGCACGGCCGCCCCGCCGCCGAGATCGTGCGCGACCTCGTGGGCGCCGAGCGCGCCGAGGAGGCCGCCGCGCGCATCACCGAGCTGGAGGTCGCCGACGTCCACGACGTCGTGCAGCTGCCCGGCGTGCCGCGGCTGCTGGCCGAGGTGCCCGCCGGCCGCTGGGCGGTGGTCACCTCCTGCGGCCGCTCGCTCGCCGACGCCCGCCGCCGCGCCGCGGGCCTGCCCGAGCCGGCGGCGCTGGTCACCTACGACGACGTCAGCCGCGGCAAGCCGGACCCGGAGTGCTTCGTGCTGGGCGCTCGCCGCCTCGGCGTGGACCCCGCCGACTGCCTCGTCGTGGAGGACGCCCCCGCCGGCCTGGCCGCCGCGCGCGCCGCCGGCTGCGCCACCCTGGCCGTGCGCACCACCCACCCCACCGGTCCGCTGGAGGCCGACGCGGTCGTGGAGCTGCTCTCCCACGTGCGGGCGAGCGCCGACGGCTCCGGCGTGCGCGTGCGGGTGCTCGCGCCGGGGGAGCGCGCGGACGTGTAACGCCTCCGCGTCCCGCGCCGATGACACCCGCGGACCCGGTCGCTGCCCGGACCCCCGAGCGGGCAGCGACCGGGTCCTCGCACGTCCCGGTCCCGCGCGCAGCGCGCGCGCCCGGGCCCGGGGCACGTCCCGCACCGGCCGGGCCGGTGCTCGGCGGTAACCTCCCTGCATGCCCACCGCCACCGCAGCGCAGCCCCCCCGTCCGTTCGGGGCGGTGCTGTCCGCGATGGTCACGCCACTGACCGCCTCCGGTGCCCTCGACGACGCCGCCGCCGCGGCGCTGGCCGAGCGCCTGGTCGAGCAGGGCCACGACGGCCTCGTCGTCAGCGGCACGACGGGAGAGTCGCCCACCACCTCCGACGCGGAGAAGGACCGCCTGCTGCGCGCCGTCCTGGAGGCCGTCGGCGACCGCGCCCACGTGCTGGCCGGGGTCGGCACCAACGACACCGCGCACACCGCGGAGCTGGCCCGCGCCGCCGAGAAGGCCGGCGCCCACGGTCTGCTCGTGGTCACCCCCTACTACTCCAAGCCCCCGCAGGCCGCCCTGGAGCACCACTTCACGACCGTGGCGGACGCCACCGGCCTTCCGGTGATGCTCTACGACATCCCCGGCCGCGCCGGCGTGCCGATCGAGACGGAGACCCTCGTGCGGCTGGCCGCGCACGAGCGGATCGTCGCGGTCAAGGACGCCAAGGGCGACCTCACCGCCACCTCGTGGGTGCTGGCCCGCACCGACCTGGCGTACTACTCCGGCGAGGACGCGCTGAACCTGGCGCTGCTGGCCCACGGGGGCTCCGGCGTCGTCAGCGTCGTCGCCCACGTCGCCGGCCGCGAGTACGCGCGGATGGTGCGCGCCCTCGACGCCGGCGACCTGCTCACCGCCCGCACCCTGCACGCGCGGCTGCTGCCCGCGGTGCGCGGGATCATGAATCGCACCCAGGGGGTCGTCGCCGTCAAGGCCGCCCTGCAGCTGACCGGCGCGCTGGCGCACCGCACCGTGCGCGCCCCCCTGCTGGCGGCCACCGCCGCCGAGGTCGACGCCATCGCCGCCGACCTCACCGCCGCCGGGCTGCTGCCCGGCCCCACCGACTCCGCACCCACCCGCACCACGAGCGCGACCGCACCGGTCGCAGGAGGAGCCGCATGAGCCACCCCCACCCCGAGCTGTCCGCCCCGCCGCCGCTGCCCGACGGCGCCCTGCGCGTCGTGGGCCTCGGCGGACTGGGCGAGGTCGGGCGCAACATGACGGTGTTCGAGCACCGCGGCAAGCTGCTGATCGTCGACTGCGGCGTGCTCTTCCCCGAGGAGCACCAGCCCGGCGTCGACCTCATCCTCCCGGACTTCGAGCCCATCGCCGACCGCCTCGACGACATCGTGGCCGTGGTCCTCACCCACGGCCACGAGGACCACATCGGCGCCGTCCCCTACCTGCTGCGCCTGCGCGCCGACATCCCGCTCGTCGGCTCGCAGCTCACGCTGGCGCTCGTCGAGGCCAAGCTCAAGGAGCACCGCATCCGCCCCTACACCCTGGGGGTGAAGGAGGGGCAGACCGAGCAGCTGGGGCCGTTCTCCTGCGAGTTCATCGCGGTGAACCACTCCATCCCGGACGCGCTCGCCGTCGCGATCCGCACCGACGCCGGCCTGGTGCTGCACACCGGCGACTTCAAGATGGACCAGCTGCCGCTGGACGGGCGCATCACCGACCTCAACGCGTTCGCCCGCCTCGGCGACGAGGGCGTGGACCTCTTCTGCGTGGACTCCACCAACGCCGAGGTGCCAGGCTTCACCGCCCCGGAGCGCGACATCGGCCCCGTGCTCGAGCAGCTGTTCGGCCGCGCCGAGCGGCGCATCGTCGTCGCCTCGTTCTCCAGCCACGTGCACCGCGTGCAGCAGGTGCTCAACGCCGCGGACGCGCACGGGCGCCGGGTGGCCTTCGTGGGCCGCTCCATGGTGCGCAACATGGGCATCGCCGCCGACCTCGGCTACCTGCAGGTGCCGCCGGGCGTGCTCATCGACCTCAAGCAGGTCGACGACCTGCCCGACGACCGCATCGTGCTCATGTGCACCGGTTCGCAGGGCGAGCCGATGGCGGCGCTGTCGCGCATGGCCAACCGCGACCACCGCGTCTCCATCAACGCCGGCGACACGGTCGTCATGGCCAGCTCGCTCATCCCGGGCAACGAGAACGCCGTGTTCCGCGTCATCAACGGCCTGATCCGGCTCGGTGCGAACGTCGTGCACCAGCAGAGCGCGAAGATCCACGTCTCCGGGCACGCCAGCGCCGGGGAGCTGCTCTACTGCTACAACATCCTCAAGCCGCGCAACGTCATGCCGGTGCACGGCGAGTACCGGCACATGGTCGCGAACGCCGAGCTGGCCATCAAGACGGGCGTGCCGCGCGAGCGGGTCGTCATCGCCGAGGACGGCGTCGTCGTCGACCTCGTCGACGGCGAGGCCGCCATCACCGGTGCGGTGCCCGTGGGGTACGTGTACGTCGACGGCTCCAGCGTCGGCGAGATCACCGAGGCGGACCTGAAGGACCGGCGCATCCTCGGCGAGGAGGGGTTCATCTCCATCTTCGTGGCCGTCGACTCCGTCACCGGCAAGGTCGTCTCCGGCCCCGAGTTCAACGCCCGCGGCTTCATCGGCGACGGCGACGAGCGGTTCAGCGGCATCAAGGCCAAGGTGGAGGCCGCCCTGAACGAGGCCTCCACGGGTGCGGTCGACACCTACCAGCTGCAGCAGATCGTGCGCCGCACCGTGGGCAGCTGGGTCAGCCAGAAGCACCGCCGGCGCCCCATGATCGTCCCGGTCGTCGTCAGCGCCTGACGCACCGCCCGCCCGCGCGGCCCGCGACCGTCCCCGGTCGCGGGCCGCGCGGCGTTCACCAGCCCCAGCCGCGGCGCGAGCCGAGCTCGCGCACCGCGCGCTCCAGCGCACCGGCCACCCGGGCGCGGTCGGTGTCGCCGTGCGACAGGCGCAGCCGGCTGACCACGTCGCGCCCCTCGAGGAGCAGGCCGCCGCGGCGGTCGGCCTCCAGCACCACGTCCACGCCCTGCGGGTCGGCCAGGAACGTCACCTCCAGCTCGTTCACCCCGCGCACGCCCCGCGGCGGGGCGAACTCCAGCTCCTGGTAGAACGGCAGGTCCGAGCCGCGGACCCGGCCCTTCTCCACGTCGGCGTGCTTGAACCGCCACCCCAGAGACCCCAGGGCGTCGACGACCGCCTGCTGCACCGGCAGCGGCGCCACGGTCACCGCGTCCAGGTCGCCGGGGTCCACGGCGCCGGCGATGACGAGCTTCGTGACGACGCCGACGTGCACGCCGCGCAGGTGCCAGCCGCCGATGGCCGTCACCGGCGTCTGCCACGGCAGCTGCAGGGAGAACGGCAGCTCGGAGCGCTCGCCCGGCACGGTGGTGAACCCCGCGCCGACCCGGGCGCGGCCGAAGACGACGTCCTCGCGCCACTCGGAGTCGCCGCTCTCCACCTCCACGCGCGCCTGCAGCCCGACGACGACCTCCTCGACGTCCTGGGCCACCGAGCCGCCGACCACGACGACCCGGCCGCTGACCGTGCCGCCCGGCTGGACCACGTCGCGGTCCAGCACCGTGTCCACCGACGCGGCGCCCGCGCCGAAGCGCGCCGCGAGGTTGCGCAACCCCATGTCGTCCTCCCTCCGCGGGCCGCGTCTCGGCCCTGCCTGCTCGACGGGCGGGGAGGGGGGCGCGTTCCCGGCGCGCGCCGGGCGGCGCGCTGCGGCACGGTGGGGGCATGACCGTTCGACCTGCCACCGTGGAGATCTCACTCGTGCGCCCCGAGGACCGCGAGCGCGCCGGCGACCTGCTGGAGCGGCTGCGCGAGGCCCTGCCGGAGCTGTCGGCCACCTCCGGTGCCGACGCGCGGGGCCCGCTCACGCGCACCGACGACGGCTCGGGCCTGACCGCCCGGGTGCAGGTGGAGGCCGAGGACGACGCGAGCACCGAGCAGCGCGCCCGCGAGGCGGTCGTCGCCGCGCTGGGCCGCGTCGGCTTCGCCGACACCGACTACCTCGTCGACGTCGTCGTCTGACAACCGCCCGGCACTCGCGCCCCGCTGACCGGGGCGGCCCCGCAGACGCGGGGGGGGGGGGGGGGGGGGGGGGGGGGGGGGGGGGGGGGGGGGGGGGGGGGGGGGGGGGGGGGGGGGGGGGGGGGGGGGGGGGGGGGGGGGGGGGGGGGGGGGGGGGGGGGGGGGGGGGGGGGGGGGGGGGGGGGGGGGGGGGGGGGGGGGGGGGGGGGGGGGGGGGGGGGGGGGGGGGGGGGGGGGGGGGGGGGGGGGGGGGGGGGGGGGGGGGGGGGGGGGGGGGGGGGGGGGGGGGGGGGGGGGGGGGGGGGGGGG
>NZ_JBBBEM010000042.1:0-41597 GCF_037154035.1 Kineococcus sp. G2
CAGGAGCGGCGCTTGCCGCCCGCGAGCCTGCTGACGATCTTCTGAACCGCTGCGCCCTTCAGGACGCCGGAGATCAGTCCCACGACGACGCCTCCTCTCGCTCGAACCGCTGGTGCACCACACGTACCCCGCGGGGGCGGGATCATGCGCGAGGACCCGTCACTCCTCCTCGCGCGACTTCCGCGTCTCCCGGTCGTTCGCCTTCCGGATCGCCCGCACCAGCTCGTCCTTCGTCATGGACGAGCGGCCGTGGACGTCCAGGCGCCGGGCCACGTCCATCAGGTGCTCCTTGGTCGCGTTCGCGTCCACCCCGCCCGCGGTCTCCCGGTCGGTGTCGCGCCCACCCTCCGCCTGCGCGTCCGAAGGGCCCTCGCGGCCCTTCGGCTCCCAGTGGTCACCGACCTTCTCGTGGGTGTGCTTCAGCGCGGCGTAGGCGGTCCGGTGCGCGCGCTCGCCGTCGCCGTACTCGTCCTCGGCGTGCTCCAGCGTCTTCGCGTACGTGCGCTGCGCCTTCGCGTCGGAGCGGGCGACGGTGCTCGGCAGCTCCTCGGGATCGGGGTTCTCGTTCTTCCCCTCCTTGTCGGCCATGCGGGAGGCTTACCCGTGACGGGGGTCGCCGAACCGCGGCGGCGCCGCCCCGGTGGCCGAGGAGGACGACGTGGACGAGGCCCCGTCCAGGACCCTGATCGACGTGACCGTGCCGCTGGTGCCCGGGCGGGTCCCGCTGTACCCCGGTGACACCGAGCTGGTCGTCGAGCGGCACCAGACCCTCGCGGCCGAGGGGGCCAACGTCTCCCGCCTGACCTGCTCGGCGCACTGCGGCACCCACGTCGACGCCCCCGTGCACTTCCTCGACGGTGCCGGCGGGATCGAGACCGTGCCCCTGGACGCGCTCGTCGGCCCGTGCCGGGTGGTCGACGCCACCGGCCCCGAGGGGCACCTGGACGCCGCCGCCGTGCGGGCGCTGGCGCTGCCCGAAGGCACCGAGCGCGTGCTGCTGCGCACCCGCGGCGGCGCGCTGTGGGACGGCCCGGGGTTCAGCGAGGACTTCCCGGCGCTGACCGGTGACGGCGCCGCCGTCCTCGTCGAGCGCGGGGTGCGCCTGGTGGGGATCGACTACCTGTCCATCGCCCCGTTCGACGACCCCGCGCCGGCGCACGAGACGCTGCTGCGGGCCGGCGTCGTCGTGGTGGAGGCGCTGGACCTGCGCGGCGTGGCGCCGGGCGCGTACTCCTTGACGTGCCTGCCGCTGCTGGTACCCGGTGCCGACGGCGCCCCGGCCCGCGCGTTCCTCGTCCCCGCGTGAGGGGCGGGCACCCGGTCCGCCCGCCCGGTCGCGGCACCCTCGGCGCCGACGCTGCTGCGCCTGCCCACCGCACCGGTGGTTAGGCTGCCGACAGCCCGGCGCGCAGAGCCCAGCCCGCCGTTCCGCACCGCCGCAGAAGGGAGAGCGCCGTCGTGAGCCACGCCGTCGCCCCGAACGTCGAGGCCGTCTACGAGGACGTCGTCCGCCGCAACCCCGCTGAGGGGGAGTTCCACCAGGCCGTTCGGGAGGTGCTCGAGTCGCTGGCCCCCGTGCTGGCGCGCCACCCGGAGTACACCGAGCTGAAGACGATCGAGCGCATCTGCGAGCCTGAGCGGCAGATCATCTTCCGGGTGCCGTGGACCGACGACCAGGGCCAGGTGCACATCAACCGCGGTTTCCGCGTGGAGTTCAACTCCGCCCTGGGCCCGTACAAGGGCGGCCTGCGCTTCCACCCCTCCGTGTACCTGGGCATCGTCAAGTTCCTGGGGTTCGAGCAGATCTTCAAGAACGCCCTGACCGGCATGCCGATCGGCGGGGGCAAGGGCGGTTCCGACTTCGACCCCAAGGGCCGCTCCGACGCGGAGGTCATGCGGTTCTGCCAGTCCTTCATGACCGAGCTCTACCGCCACCTGGGCGAGCACACCGACGTGCCCGCCGGGGACATCGGCGTCGGCGCCCGCGAGATCGGCTACCTGTTCGGCCAGTACAAGCGCATCACCAACCGGTACGAGTCCGGGGTGCTCACCGGCAAGGGCCTGAGCTGGGGCGGGGCGCGGGTGCGCACCGAGGCGACCGGGTACGGCGCCACGTTCTTCGCCTCGGAGATGCTCGCCGCCCGGGGAACCTCCCTGGAGGGGCGCACCGTCGTGGTCTCCGGCTCCGGCAACGTGGCCCTCTACGCCGTGCAGAAGGCGACCCAGCTGGGCGCGAAGGTGATCGCCTGCTCCGACTCCGGCGGGTACGTCGTCGACGAGGCGGGGCTGGACCTGGGGTTGCTGCAGCAGGTGAAGGAGGTCGAGCGCGGGCGCCTGACCGACTACGCCGAGCGCGTCCGCTCCGCCCGCCACGTCGCCGGCGGTTCCGTGTGGGACGTGCCCTGCCACGTCGCGATCCCGTCGGCCACCCAGAACGAGCTGGACGGCGACGCGGCCGCGCGGCTGGTGCGCAACGGGTGCATCGCCGTGTCCGAGGGCGCCAACATGCCCTCCACGCCCGAGGCGCTGGCGGTGTTCCGGCAGGCCGGGACGGCCTTCGGCCCCGGCAAGGCCGCCAACGCGGGCGGGGTGGCCACCTCCGCCCTGGAGATGCAGCAGAACGCCTCCCGCGACAGCTGGACCTTCGAGCACACCGAGGCGCGGCTGGAGCGCATCATGCACGACATCCACGCCCGCTGCGCGCAGGCCGCCGAGGAGTACGGCACCCCGGGTGACCTCGTCGCCGGCGCCAACATCGCCGGCTTCGTCCGCGTGGCCGAGGCCATGCACGCCCACGGCCTGGTGTGACGCACCGGCGCCGCCCGGATCCCGGGCGGCGCCGGCGTCACCGACCGGTGGGCCCGTGCGGCGCCCTCAGCCGGCCGGCGCCAGCAGCAGCAGCCGGGTGCCGTGCGCGGGCACCTCCACCTCCACGGCACCGCCGGCCGGGGCGAGCTCCTCGCCGGACCACAGGTCCCGGACGGACGCCGGTGGTTCCGCACCCAGGTCGCCGGCGCTCAGCCGCAGCGGCCCGCTGGGCTCCTCGCCGAGCCAGAACACCGCCACGCACGTGCCGCCGGGCAGCTGCGCCGTCCACACCACCAGCTCCTCGTCCCGGACCACCTCCCGGTTGCCCGAGCTGTTGCGCAGCACGTCCAGCACCGCGTCGTTCGTCAGCAGCGCGTGCGTGGCCGGCGGGGTGTCCGGCAGGTGCCCGCCGAACATCAGCGGTGAGCGGGCGATGCACCACAGGGTCACCAGCGTGCGCTGCTCGTCGTCGGTGAGGCGGCTGAGGCGGTCCTCGCCGCGCTCGGCCCGGATGCCGACGCGGCCCAGCGGCAGCATGTCCAGGTCCGCCCAGCCGCCCGGTCCCTGACCGGGGGCCCAGCGGGCGGCGCGCTGGAACTGCTCGCGCACGTCCTCCCAGCGGTCCCACAGGTCGTCGCTGACCCGCCACACCTGCGCGTTCGCCCGCAGGTGCTCCGCGCGGGCCAGGGACAGCCGCCGGCCGGGGGACAGGGACAGCACGATCGCTCGCCCGCTGCGGCGGATCGCCGTCGCGTACGCCGCCACGTCGCGGTCGTGGTACGGGTGCAGGACGTCGTCGAGCTTGAGGTAGTCCACGCCCCAGGCGGCGAACTGCGCGACCTGCGCGTCGTACCAGGCCTGCCCGGCGGGGTGGTCCAGGTCCACGCCGACGTTGTCCGGGTTCCAGGCGCAGTCGTCCTCCGGCACCGCGACGTCGCGCGCGGTGGCGTCCGTGCCGAGGACCGGCAGGTCCAGCTCGACGGCCCTGCGGGGGATCCCGCGCATGACGTGCAGGCCGAACCTCAGCCCGCGCTCGTGCACGGCCGCGGCCAGCGGGGCGAAACCCGCGCCGCCGGCGGCGGAGGGGAAGCGGTTCGGGGCCGGCAGCTGCCGCCCGTGCGCGTCCAGCACCGGCTCGGACACCGGCCGGTAGCCGCCCGCCCGCGTCACCGGCTCGTACCACTGGATGTCGACCACGACGGTGTCCCAGCCGTGCGGGAGCAGGTGCTCGGCCAGGTGGTCCGCGTTGGCGAGCACCTCGGCCTCGGTCACGGTGGTGCCGAAGCAGTCCCAGCTGTTCCAGCCCATCGGCGGGGTGGGGGCCAGGACCCCCGCGGCGGGGTCGGGCGCGTGCTCGGGCACCGGTGCTCCTCGTCGTTGACGGCGTTCGGCCCGGAGCCTACGGTTCGAGGCGGGAAAAGGCTTTCACGACGCGTGCTCGAAGGAGAGACGATGGTTCAGCGCCGCTACGGCCTCGTGGGGTGCGGTTCGCGCGCCCGGATGTACGTCGGCGCGATGACGGGGGCGCACGCCGCCGACGCCGCGCTGGTCGCCCTGGGCGACACCAACCCCGGTCGCGCGCAGTTCCACCGCGACGCCGCCGTCGCCGCCGGCGCGCAGGCGCCCCGGCTGTTCCACCCGGACGAGCTGGAACGCGTCATCGCCGACGAGCGCCTGGACCGGGTCGTCGTCACCTCCCCCGACCACACCCACGCCGACCTCGTGTCCCGCTCCCTGCTGGCCGGCGCCGACGTCGTGGTGGAGAAGCCGCTGGCGACCGACGCCGACGGCGCCCGCCGCATCGTCGAGGCCGTGCGCAGCAGCGGCCGATCCGTCGTCATGACGTTCAACTACCGCTACTCCCCGCGCAACACCGCCCTCAAGCGCGTCGTCGCCTCCGGCGCCATCGGCACCGTCACGTCCGTGCACTTCGAGTGGGTGCTGGACACCGTGCACGGCGCCGACTACTTCCGCCGCTGGCACCGCCGCAAGGAGAACTCCGGCGGCCTGCTCGTGCACAAGGCCTCCCACCACTTCGACCTGGTGAACTGGTGGATCGACGACGAGCCCCGCCGCGTCTTCGCCAGCGGCGGACTGCGGTTCTACGGCCCGAAGAACGCCGCAGCCCGCGGCCTGGGCCCGCGCCCCGCCCGCGGCACCGGCGGCGACGCCACCGACCCCTTCCAGCTCGACCTGCGCCGCGACGAGCTGCTGGAGCAGCTGTACCTGGCCAACGAGGAGCACGACGGCTACGTGCGCGACCAGGACGTCTTCAGCGGCGAGATCGACATCGAGGACAACCTCTCCCTCGTCGTCGACTACGCCGGCGGGCCGTCCATGTCGTACTCCCTGAACGCCCACGCGCCCTGGGAGGGGTACACCGTCGCCGTCAACGGCACCGCCGGGCGCGCCGAGCTGACCGTCGTCGAGCGCGGCGCCGTCTCCGCCCGCGCCGGCATCGACCCCAGCGCCGTCCCCGAGGCCCGCGACGAGGCCGCCGCCCGCCCCGTCTCCGAGCGCCTCCTCGTGCAGGAGCACTGGGGCACCGCCCGGGAGGTGCCGATCGAGAACGGCGAGGGCGGCCACGGCGGCGGCGACGTCAAGCTGCTGCGCGACGTGTTCGTCGGCCCCGGCGAGGACCCCCTGGGCACCCAGGCCGACTACACCGACGGCGTGCGGGCCGTCGCCGTGGGGATCGCCGGCAACGCCTCCCTGGCGAGCGGGCAGCCCGTCGCGGTCGAGCAGCTCGGCCTGTGGGGCCGCGGCTGACCGTCCCGCCTCAGCGCGGTGCGGCCGGTGCCACCAGCCCCGCCGCACCGCGCGCCGCCGAGGACAGGGCCTCCTCCAGCGGGCCGCGCCCGGCCGCCAGCTGCCACGCCGTGGCCAGCGCCACCCCCACCAGCACGTGCGCCGCCAGCAGCGCCGGGCTGTCGCCGGGGTGCACCGCCAGCGCCAGCACGTGCGCGGTGTACACCGACAGCGGCATCGACCCGAACGCCGCCACCGGCACCAGGAACCGCGTGAGCGCCCTCGGCAGCAGCAGCGCCGCGCCCAGCACCACCAGCGCCGTGCCGCAGGTGTGCAGCAGGTCCAGCGGCGTGCCCGAGTGCGGCTCCGCCACCGCCAGGAACCACGGCGAGGCCGTCGGCACCGTGCCGTGGAACGTCCACCACGGCGTCCCCGGCGCCACACCCAGCTCCGCCAGCCGCGCCAGCCCGCCACCCGGCCCCAGCAGCAGCGCGCTGACCGTCCACGCCCCCGCGGCCAGCACCAGACCCGCCCCCAGCAGCCGCAGCGCGGCCGGCACCCCCACCAGCCCGGCGCGCGCCACCGCCAGGCCCAGCACGAGGTACCCCGTCCAGCCGAGCACCGGGTAGTAGCCGGTCAGCAGCAGCGTGCGCAGCAGCTCGGCCGGGTGGACCAGGTCCAGCAGCGTGGGCTGCTGGTACGCGGGGTCCAGCGCGTACGCGTCGCGCAGCGCGAAGCCCAGCAGCGGGCCCGCCACCAGCCAGGCCCCGGCCAGCACCGCCAGGCGGCGCGCCGGCCACCACAGCACCGGCAGGACCACCACGAACGCCACGCCGTAGTACGGCAGGACGATCGCGACGCGGCTGCCGGCGCTCACCAGCGCCAGGCCCAGCAGCGCCACCAGCAGCCCGCGCACCGCCACGCCCACCCGGGCCGCGGCCCGCGAGCGCGCCACCGGCGCGGTGCGGCGCGTGGACAGCCCCAGCGACACCCCGGCCAGCACCGCGAACAGCCCCGAGGCCCGCCCGTCCGCCAGGTCGTACAGCCACCCCGCCGCCCCCGCGGACGACTCCGGCAGCACGTGCACCGCCACCATCCCCGCGATCGCCACCGCCCGCGCCAGGTCCACGCCCACCACGCGCGCGGCGGGTGCCGCCGCGGCCGGCGCGGGCACGGGGGGCGGGGCGGGGGAGGGGGGCGGCACGGGCACAGTCTGGCCCGCCCGCCCCGCCCCGCACCCGGGTGCTGGCGCGCCGCCCGGCCGAGCGCGCCCGCCCTGGGTACGGTGAGGCGCATGGCCCCCCGCACCAACGCACGCACCACCGCGCCGGGGAAGGGGGCCAGGGGCAGCGGGGGCCGTGCGCCCGCTCCCCGCTCCGCGTCCGCCCGCACGTCGCAGGGGAGGGGGTCGACGGTGGCCAAGGCCGGCACCGCCAAGACGTCCGGCCGCGCGTCCGCGAGCCCGGCCCGCGCCCGGGGCGGTGCGCGCCCCGCCTCCGGGCGCGCCCCCGCCAAGCGGGTCGCGCCCGCCGGGCCGGTCCGCACCGGCCCCAGCTGGCCCGTGCGGGCCCTGACGGCGATCTGGATGGGCTGCGCCCACGTGGTCGGCGGCGCCGCCCGCCGCGTCGGCACCGGCGCGCGCGACCTGGACCCCGAGCTGCGCCGCGACGGCGCCGGCCTGGCCCTGCTGGGCCTCGCCCTCGTCGTCGCCGCCCGGGAGTGGTGGGGGCTGCCCGGCCGCGCCGGCGAGGTGATCCACACCGTGGCCGCCGGCACCTTCGGCGAGGTGGCGCTCGCCCTGCCGCTCGTGCTGCTCGGCCTGGCGGTGCACCTGCTGCGCCACCCCGACCGCACCCGGACCACCACCCGCGCCGTCGTGGGCACCACCGCCCTGACGCTGTCCGCCGCGGGCCTGGTGCACCTGGCCGCCGACGCGCCCTCGCCGACCGGTCCGGCCGGCGCCGACGTCGTCACCGACGCCGGCGGGATGGTCGGCTTCCTCGTCGCCGGGCCGCTCTCCTCCGCCCTGACGGGCTGGGTCACCGTCCCGCTGCTGCTGCTGATGGGCTTCTTCGGCCTGCTCGTCCTCACCGCCACGCCCGTGCACGCCATCCCGGAGCGGCTGCGGGAGGTGTACGAGCGCCTGACCCACCGCCCGCACCAGGCCGCCGACGAGGCGGGCACCGCGGGGGGCGGGGCCGGCCGCCGCAAGGACCTGCCCGCCTCGGCGCTGGCCCGGGCGCGCGCCGCCGCGCAGGGCGAGGAGGCGGAGCCGAAGGAGTCCCGTGCGCGCAAGCGCCGCCGCGAGCGCGAGCTGGAGCTGGAGGCCCGCGCCGGCGACGAGGCGTTCGAGACGGCCGTGACCACCGTCCCCCGCGAGCAGGACGCGCCCCCGGCGCCCGCTGCGGACGAGGACGCCGCGGGTGCGCGCCCCCGGCCCGGCGAGCGCCGGCCGGTGCCCTCGGACCCGCCCTCCGCGCGCGCGGGCGCAGCGGGGCCCGCCGTCGACGCCGCCGCGGTCCCGGCGGCCAAGCCCAAGGACCTGCCCGCGCCGCCGCACACCCCGATGCCCCCGCGCATCGAGCAGCTCGCCCTGGCGGGCGACGTCACCTACGCGCTGCCCGAGCCCGCCAGCCTCAACCCCGGCACGCCCCCCAAGGAGCGCAGCGCCGCCAACGACCGCGTCGTCGAGGCGCTGACGGGGGTGCTGGACCAGTTCGGCATCGACGCGCGCGTCACCGGCTTCTCGCGCGGCCCGACGGTCACCCGCTACGAGGTGGAGCTGGGCGCCGGCACGAAGGTCGAGCGCGTCACGCAGCTGTCGAAGAACATCGCCTACGCGGTGGCGAGCGCCGACGTGCGCATCCTGTCCCCGATCCCCGGCAAGTCCGCGATCGGCATCGAGATCCCCAACACCGACCGCGAGACCGTCTCCCTCGGCGACGTGCTGCGCAGCGCCGTGGCCACCCGCAGCGAGCACCCGATGGTCATGGGTGTGGGCAAGGACGTCGAGGGCGGCTTCGTCATCGCCAACCTCGCGAAGATGCCGCACCTGCTGGTCGCGGGCGCCACCGGCGCCGGCAAGTCGAGCTTCGTCAACTCCATGATCACCTCGATCCTCATGCGGGCCACGCCCGACGAGGTGCGCATGGTCCTGGTGGACCCCAAGCGCGTGGAGCTGACGATCTACGAGGGCATCCCGCACCTCATCACGCCGATCATCACCAACCCCAAGAAGGCCGCCGAGGCCCTGGAGTGGGTGGTGCGCGAGATGGACCTGCGCTACGACGACCTCGCCGCGTTCGGCTTCAAGCACATCGACGACTTCAACAAGGCCGTGCGGGCGGGGAAGGTCAAGCCCCCGGAGGGCTCGCAGCGCGTGCTGCAGCCCTACCCGTACCTGCTGGTGATCGTCGACGAGCTGGCCGACCTCATGATGGTCGCCCCCCGCGACGTGGAGGCCTCCATCCAGCGCATCACCCAGCTGGCGCGCGCCGCCGGCATCCACCTGGTGCTGGCCACCCAGCGGCCGTCGGTGGACGTCGTCACCGGCCTGATCAAGGCGAACGTGCCCTCGCGCCTGGCGTTCGCCACCTCCTCGCTGGCCGACTCGCGGGTCGTGCTGGACCAGCCCGGTGCGGAGAAGCTGGTCGGGCAGGGCGACGCGCTGTTCCTGCCGATGGGTGCCTCCAAGCCGATGCGGGTGCAGGGGGCGTGGGTCACCGAGAGCGAGATCGAGGCCGTCGTCTCGCACGTGAAGTCGCAGCTGGCGCCGACGTACCGCGACGACGTGGTGGCGCCCGCGCAGAAGAAGCAGATCGACGAGGAGGTCGGTGACGACCTCGAGGTGCTGCTGCAGGCGACCGAGCTGGTGGTGACCACGCAGTTCGGCTCCACCTCGATGCTGCAGCGCAAGCTGCGCGTCGGCTTCGCCAAGGCGGGCCGGCTGATGGACCTGCTGGAGTCGCGCGGGGTGGTCGGGCCCAGCGAGGGCTCCAAGGCGCGCGACGTGCTGGTGCGGCCGGAGGACCTGCCGGCCACGCTGGCCCTGATGCGCGGGGAGGAGCCGCCGCGGGCGGTGGAGCCCGGTGCCGGTCAGGTTCCGGAGGAGGTCGAGGCCGAGGGGTCCGAGGACGCGTGGGAGCTCACGCAGCGCTGATGCCGAGACGGGCGGCTCGCCGGTCGGTGACGGGAAGTTGCCGCTAGTTGTACGTGGCGTCACAACTGACGGTGCGTTGCGTCGCAGCTCGGTGACTCTCCGTGTAACTTTGAGCGCATGGACTCGCCGCGACCCCACGAGCCCGCCCGGGACCTCGACCTGCTCGTGTGGGACGCGCCCAACATCGACATGACCCTCTCGGCCATCCTCGGCTCGCGCCCGGCCTCCTCCGACCGGCCCCGCTTCGACGCGATCGCCCGGTGGTTCCTCGCCGGGGCCGGTGACCACGAGGTCGAGGGCTGCGTGTTCACCAACGTCCAGCCCACCGCCGCCGTCTCCCTGCGCGGCTGGATCGAGGCGCTGCGCAGCTTCGGGTACGCCGTCTTCGCGCGCCCGAAGCTGCACCCCGAGGACGACGTCGACGACGCCATGCTCCAGCACATCACCGAGCGCGCCGCCAGCCACCGCCTGCGCCGCCTCGTCGTCGCCAGCGGCGACGGCCGCAACTTCCTCGCGCCGCTGGAGGAGCTGCACCGCGCCGGCGTGCGGTGCGTCGTGCTCTCCTTCGCCGAGGTGGCCGGCTACGCGCAGGAGTCCGCGCACATCGAGTTCGTGGACCTGGAGGACGTGCCGGGGGCGTTCCAGGTCTCGCTGGGGCGCACCCGCCTGTCGGCGCTGCCCCCCGGGGGCGGCTGGTTCCGGCCGACCCGGTCCATGCGGGCGCTGCTGGAGGACCACCCCGCGCCCGCCGCCGCGGACGCGGCGGGTGTCCCCGTCGAGCACGACGGTGCGCACGGACAGGACGCCGGAGCCGTCGCCGGGCCGACCACCGGGCCGACCACCGGGCCCACCGCGGGCCCCCTCGCCGAGCCCGAGCGCGACGGGGTGCCCGCACCACCGGCCCGCGAGACCGCTCGCGTGCCGCACCCCGGCCCGCCGGGCTCGCGCCTGCGGGCCGGCTGAGGGTCCGCGCCCGCGCGGCGCGAGCAGCCGGCGCCGACTGCGTACCCTGGGCACGTGCCAGGCACCCCCGCGCAACGCCGCTCCGTCGCCCTCGTCACCCTCGGGTGCGCCCGCAACGACGTGGACTCCGAGGAACTGGCGGGCCGGCTCGCCGACGCGGGCTGGGACCTCGTCGACGACCCCGACGGCGCCGACGTGGCCGTCGTCAACACCTGCGGCTTCGTCGAGCAGGCCAAGAAGGACTCCATCGACACGGTCCTGGCCGCCGCCGACCTGAAGGACTCCGGCCGCACCGGTGCCGTCGTCGCCGTCGGCTGCCTGGCCGAGCGCTACGGCAAGGACCTCGCCGAGTCGCTGCCCGAGGCGGACGCCGTCCTCGGGTTCGACTCCTACGGCGACCTCTCCAGCCACCTCGAGGCGATCCTGCACGGCGAGAGGCCGGCCTCGCACGTGCCGCGCGACCGGCGCACCCTGCTGCCGCTGGCCCCCGCCGAGCGCCAGGCCGCGCGCGCCGCCGTGCAGCTGCCCGACCTGCCCGCCGGTCTGGCACCGGCCAGCGGCCCGCGCGTGGTGCGCCGCCGGCTGGGCTCCGCGCCCTGGGCGCCGGTGAAGATCGCTGCCGGCTGCGACCGGCGCTGCACGTTCTGCGCCATCCCCGCCTTCCGCGGCTCCTTCGTCTCCCGCCCCGCCGACGAGGTCCTCGCCGAGACCCGCTGGCTGGCCGAGCAGGGCGTGAAGGAGGTGTTCCTCGTCAGCGAGAACACCACCAGCTACGGCAAGGACCTCGGCGACCTGCGCGCCCTGGAGGCGCTGCTGCCGCGGGTCGCCGCCGTCGACGGCATCGAGCGGGTGCGGGTGTCGTACCTGCAGCCGGCCGAGGTGCGCCCCGGCCTGCTGGACGCGCTCACCGGCACGCCCGGCGTCGTGCCGTACTTCGACCTGTCGTTCCAGCACTCCGCTCCCGCCGTGCTGCGCCGCATGCGCCGCTTCGGCGGCACCGAGCCGTTCCTGGCGCTGCTGGAGCAGGTGCGCGAGCGCAGCCCGCTGGCCGGGATCCGCTCCAACGTCATCGTCGGCTTCCCCGGCGAGACCGAGGCCGACGTCGACGAGCTCTGCTCCTTCCTCGAGCGCGCCCGCCTCGACGTCGTCGGCGTCTTCGGGTACTCCGACGAGGACGGCACCGAGGCCGCCGGCCTGGACGGGCACCTGCCCGCCGAGGTCGTCGCCGAGCGCGCCGACCGCGTGGGCCGGCTCGTGGAGGAGCTGGTGGCCCAGCGGGCCGAGGAGCGCCTCGGCGAGGTGGTGGAGGTGCTCGTGGAGTCCGTCGTCGACGAGGACGGCGACCCGCACGTGGTGGGCCGCGCCGCGCACCAGGGCCCGGAGGTCGACGGCGAGACCGAGCTGGACCTGCCGCCGGGCGCCCGCGCCGCCGTCGGGGACGTGGTGCGCGCCCGCGTGACGGGCGTGTCCGGCGCCGACCTGCTCGCCGAGCCGCTGGTGGGCGCGGAGGCGCCCGTGCCCGCGTGAACGCCCGCACCGACGGCTCCGGCGGCTGGCGCACCGCCCACCGGGCGCACCTGCCGAACGCCCTGACGGTGCTGCGCCTGCTGCTCGTGCCGCTGTTCGTGTGGTTCCTCGCCGAGGACGGCGGGGAGGACTGGCGCTGGCGCCTGGCCGCGGCGGGCGTGTTCGCCGCCGCCAGCGTCACCGACCGCTACGACGGCCACCTGGCCCGGCGCTGGGGCACCGTCAGCGACTTCGGCAAGATCGCCGACCCGCTGGCCGACAAGGCGCTCATCGGCAGCGCGCTGGTGGTGCTCTCGCTGCAGGACCGCGTGCCGTGGTGGATGACCGCGGTGATCCTCGCCCGCGAGGTCCTGGTCACGCTGCTGCGCTTCGTCCTCGTGCGCCGCGGGCACATCCTGCCCGCCGACCGCGGCGGCAAGGTCAAGACGGTCGTGCAGACCACCGCCGTGGCGCTGTTCGTGCTGCCGCTGCCGGGCTGGACGCACTGGCCGTCCTGGCTGGTGATGCTCGCCGCCGTGGTGCTGACCCTGAGCAGCGCCCGCGGCTACTTCGCCGCCGGCGCGAAGCTGCTGCGCGGGTGAGCGTCCCCGCACCCGCCGGTGGGCCCACCGCGGCACGGGTCGTCGCCGCGCTGCGCGCGGCCGGGCTGACGGTCGCCACCGCGGAGTCGCTGACCGGTGGGCTGGTGTGCGCGGCGCTCGTGGACGTGCCCGGCGCCTCCGTCGTGGTGCGCGGCGCCGTGGTCGCCTACGCCACCGAGCTGAAGGCGTCGCTGCTGGGCGTGGACGGCGCGCTGCTGGCCCGCACCGGGCCCGTGGACGCCGAGGTCGCCCGGCAGATGGCGCTCGGTGCCCGCGCCCGCCTGGGCGCCGACGTCGGCCTGGCCACCACGGGCGTCGCCGGCCCCGGACCGGCCGACGGCCACCCGGCCGGCACGGTGTTCGTGGCCGTCGCCGCCGACGTGCTGCCCGGCGGTGCCACCGCCCGCCTGCTGCGGCTGCCGGGGGAGCGGGCGGCGGTGCGGCGCTCGGCGGTCCAGGCGGTGCTCGCCGACCTCGCCGCGCTGCTGCCCCCGCCGGCGTGACGCTCCTCGCGACGGCCCGCCCCCGGAACACCGGCCGCGTCCCGGGAGTTGAGCAGGACGTGCGCAACCCCGTTCCCACCACGCCTTCCGAACGACCCGCGGGGTACGGTGGTGGTTCCACCACGGGCAGCGACCGAGGAGCACCGAACGGACGACCGGTCCTCCGAGGGCTGCCCCCTCGACTCCCTGAGGGAGGCCGCCGCATGGTCGTGCTCCGCCGGACGATCGGTGACGTGCTGCGCGACGAGCGCCGCGGCCAGCAGCGGACCCTGCGCGAGGTCTCCTCGACCGCCCGCGTCTCCCTGGGCTACCTCAGCGAGGTGGAGCGGGGCCAGAAGGAGGCGTCCAGCGAGCTGCTGGCCTCCATCTGCACCGCTCTGGACGTGCCGCTCTCGCACGTGCTCGGCGAGGTGACGCGCCGCATCGCCGTCGAGGAGGGCGGCTCCCGCGGTTTCACCGCCGAGGGGCTCGTCCCCGCGTCGCCGCGCACCTCCCCGAAGGGGACCGGCGCTGTCGCCACCGCGCCGCGCCTGCCCGTCGTCGAGGCCGCCCCCGCGGCGGCGGAGGACCGCCGCGAACGCGCGTCCGTGGCCGACGAGGTCGTGGACCAGGCCGTCGACGCCATCGTGGACGCCGCGCTGGAGGACCTCCTCGCCGGCCGCGGCAGGGAGTTCCCGGTGGACCTGGACGGCCTGCCCGAGGAGCTCGAACTGGTCCTGCGGCGCCGGCTGCTGCCCGCCGCCTGAGCGCCCGCCCACCGGCCCGCGCGGGCCGGCGGGCTCGTCGCCCTCGCGCTACTGCACGACCTCCACCGACGTCGCGAGCAGGTACGGCTCGGCGTCGTAGTCGTCGTAGCGGTCGTCCGGCAGCTCCACGCCGGTGTCCTCCTCGAAGCGGGGCAGGTCGAAGGCCGCCCCCAGGGCACCCGTGACCCGCACGGTCTCGCCCGCCTCCACGCCGTCCAGCTCCGACTCGCTCAGCACCAGCAGCGGGTCGACGTCCGTGCCCGCCTCGGGCACGAGGACCAGCGCGTTCGGCGGGACCACGGCGTCCGCCTGCGCCGTCAGGGTCACCTGCTCCCCGTCCCAGTCCTCGACCTGCTCGTAGAAGGTGCCGTCGAAGACGCCGTCGTAGACGACCTCGGCGCTGCCGTCCGCGACGTCGACCGCGGCCTCCTGGGCGTCCTCCGGGAAGGCGTCGACCAGGTCGTCCTCCTGCGAGCCGCACCCGGCCAGCCCCAGCGCGGCGAGGGCGACGGCACCGGCGGCGGCGGTCCGCAGGGAGCGGCGGTGGTGGTGGCTGGGCACGGTGTCCTCCTGGGGCTCGGTGCTGCTCGACCTCGGGCGGCGGCCCGAGGACGGGTGGTCCTGCTCCTCCCAGGGTGGCGGGGCGTGCCCGCTCACGCCCCCCGGAGGAGGTCCCCCGGCGTGGCTGTCACGAGATCGTCACCGGACTCACCTGTGCTCGGCGACGGGGCGGGGGATCCGCTCGGCGTCGGGACGGCGGGGCTCGTGGGCGTCGGGAGGTCCGGTGGGGCCACGGAGGCGTAGTCCTCGCGCTGCACCGGTGCGCTCGTCAAGCCGTCGTCGGTCGGCACCTCCACCGGGCGGCCCTCCACGGTGAAGCTGACCCCTTTCACGCCGGGGAGCTCGGTCAGCGTCCACACCAGTTGGGCGACCGCCAGCAACTGGTTCGCGCCGCCCACGTTGGCGAAGTCGCGACCGGCCGCGACCACCACTTCACCGTCCGGCTCGGGGGTCGCCGTCAGCTCCTGCGGGGCCACCGCGGTGCGCACGTCGTCCAGCACCTCCGAGCGGCGGGGGCCGGCCAGGAGCTGGTCCAGCGCCGTCTGAGGTGTGGCGGTGGCGGTGCGCCGCTCCACCGCCACGAGGTCGCCGCCGCGCACGAAGTACGTCTGCAGCACGAACACGCCGCTGGACGGCCCGGTGCGCGAAGGACTGGTCACCACCGGCAGCGCCACCGTGGTCGGTTCGTCCTGCGCCCGCACGCCGCAGGACGCCAGCGACGCCACCAGCGCCCCCGTGAGGAACAGGGCGCACCGGTTCCTCACACGTCCTCCCGGGGGATCGAGACGACGAAGCGCGCCCCGCCGTCGGGGCTGTCGCCCACGCCGACCTCCGCGTCCATCGCCTCCACGTGGCGCACCACCAGGGACAGCCCCAGCCCGGCGCCGGCGGTGGAGGCCCGGTCGCCGGTGCGGCCCCGGGCGAAGCGCTCGAAGACCCGCTCGCGATCGGTGGGGGCGACGCCCGGACCGGCGTCGTCGACGGCGACGAGACCGCGCTGCGCGGTGCAGGAGACGGTGACGCGGGTGGCGCCCGCGCCGTGGTGCTCGGCGTTCTCCACGAGGTTGACGACGACCTGGCGCAGGCGGCGCTTGTCCGCGCACACCCGCACCCGCCGGGCGTCCGGTTCCACGACGAGCAGGGGGCGCAGCGCCTCGGGCAGCGAGTGCTCCACGAGGTCCGCCAGCAGCACGCTCTCCACGGCGGCGGTGGTGCCGTCGCCGCTGGAGCGGGAGATCTCCAGCAGGTCCAGCACCAGGCGGTGGAACCGGCCGAGCTCGTGCCCCAGCAGGTCCAGGCCCTCGCGGGCGTCGTCGGGCAGGTGCTCGCGGCGGGCCTGCACGATGGCGAGCGCCGCGGTGATCGTCGTCAGGGGGGTGCGCAGCTCGTGCGCCACGTCGGCGGCGAAGCGGGCGTCGGCCAGCACCCGGCGCTCCAGCGCCTGGGCGGTGCCGTTGAAGGAGGTCGCCAGCGGCACCAGCAGCGGGTCCCCGTGGGGGTCGATGCGCGCGCCCAGGTCCCCGGCGGCGATGGCGGCGGCCGCGGTGGACACCTCCTCCAGGGGGCGCAGCGCGGGTCGGGTCAGCCACCGGCCCAGCAGCAGGGCCGCGAAGGGCAGCAGAACCGTCCCCGCCGTCATGCCCGTGCTCAGGGCGCGGAAGGTGCGGTCCAGCTCGTCCAGGCCGAAGACCTCGAAGTAGGCCTCGCCGATCCCGGCCAGGGGCACGCCCACCGCCAGGGCGACGCCGCCGTCCACCTCCACGCGCTGCGCGGCGGCGCGGCCGTCCACGACGGCCTGCTGCAGGGCGGTGGGCAGGTCGTCGGCCCCGACGCTGAGGGACGTGGTGGTCCACTCGCCGCGGCGCAGCAGCAGCGACGTGGAGCCGGTCTCCCGGGGCAGCTGGGCCAGCAGGTCGGGGGCGGGCAGGCCGCGGGTGCGCAGGCCGCGCTCGACCTGCAGGGCGTTGGCGCTGGCCTGGGCGACCGCCGTGCGCTGGCGCTGCACCAGCAGGTACTGGGAGACGGCCGTCCACACGGCCAGGGTGGTCGCGGTGGTCAGCACGAGCACGAGACCGGTGATGAGCAAGGTGGCGCGCCCGCGCAGGGTGCGCCAGGGCGCTGCGGGCCGGTGGTCGCCGCGCCGGGCGCTGCCCGTGCCCGGCGACGGGGCGGGCGTCACGGTTGCAGCCGGTAGCCGATCCCGCGCACGGTCACGACGTGCCGGGGGTGCGCCGGGTCGTCCTCGACCTTGGTGCGCAACCGGCGCACGTGGACGTCCACGAGCCTGCTGTCGCCGAAGTACCCGTAGCCCCACACGCGTTCCAGCAGCTCCTCGCGGGTCGTGGCGCGGCCGGGCACGGCGGCGAGCTCGCACAGCAGGCGCAGTTCGGTGCGGGTGAGGTCGACGGGCTCGCCGTGCAGCAGCACCAGCCCGTCCCGGGGCGAGATGACGAGGTCGCCGGCCTCCACCCGCGGGGAGGGGCCGTCGGCCGGGGAGCGCCGCAGGGCCGCGCGCAGGCGGGCGGTGAGCTCCTTGGGCACGAACGGCTTGGTGACGTAGTCGTCGGCACCGGCTTCCAGGCCGGCGACCACGTCGTGGCTGTCGGCGCGGGCCGTCACCATGATCACCGGGACGTCGCTGCTGCGGCGGATGCGCCGGCAGGTCTCGAACCCGTCGAGGCCGGGGAGCATCAGGTCCAGCAGGACGGCGTCCACACCACCCTCGGCGAGCCGCTCCAGCGCTGCTTCGCCGTTCTCCGCCTCGGTGACCTCGTAGCCCTCGGCGGCCAGCGTCATGCGGACGACCCGGCGGACCATCGGGTCGTCCTCGACGACCAGCACGGACCGGGACACGGCGCCATCCTGCCGCCGGTGCCGGTGCGGCGCACCCGCACCGGCGGCACGGGAGCGGCCCGTGGGCGGTCCTCACCGGTTCGGGGGCGTCGACGAGGCGAGAGGGCGCGTCAGGAGGCCGCCGGCGTGCTGGTGGGCGAGTCGGTCGCCGTCGCCGTGTCGATGTCCTCGTCCCCCTGCTCGGGCACCTCCACGGTGGTGGCCACGATGTACGGCTCGGCGTCGTAGTCGTTGAACAGGTCGTCCTCGAAGTCCACGCCGGTGTCCTCCTCGACCTGCGGCAGGTCGAAGGCCTCGTGCACGGTGCCGGTGACCTCCACCAGGGTGCCCTCGCTCAGGCCGGAGACCTCGGTGGCGCCCACGACCAGCATCGGGTCCACGGTGGTGTCCTCGGTGCCGGCGATGACGAACGCGTTCGGCGAGACGACGCTGTCGACCTCGGCGGAGACGGTGACCTCCTGGCCGACGTACGTGTTGACGTCGTCGTAGAAGGTGCCGTCGTAGGCGCCCTCGTAGGGCGTGACCGCGGCCTCGCCCTCCAGGGCCTCCTCGTCGGCTTCCTGGACGTCCTCGACGCTGGTGCCCTCCTCCTCACCGGCGGTCTCGCTGCAGCCGGCGACGCCGAAGGCGGCGAAGGCCACGATGCCCGCCGCGGCGGTGCGGGCGGTGGGACGGGTGCGGAATCGGCTGAACACGGCTTCCTCCAGTGCGTCGGTGGTCCTCGGTCTTCCTCTCGCCCACCTCGTGAGGGGCGCTGCACGTCCACCGTGGCCAGTGCCGGGCCGGCCCGCGCGACGGAACGGGGAGGTCGGCGCTGCTGTCACGAGAGCGTCATCAGGAGCCGCTGTCCGTGACGCGCGTGTGACGGTCCGGCGCCGGACGTCCGACCCGCGTCAGCGCTGCGCGGAGCGGGTCGCGGTGCGCCGCACGACGTCACCCTCGGGCGCGGGCGCCCGCCTGCGCTCGCCCGGTCACGAGCGGATCCGCAGGCCCCGGGGGGTGGCGTGGAAGCCGGCGGCCTCCAGCGCGGCGCCCAGCGGGGAGGCGGAGGTGAGCACCTCGGCGCCGTCGGCGCGCTCGACGGTGAGCTTGCCGAGGGCGCCGTCGCGCACGGCGAGGGCGAGGGCGTCCGCGGCGGGCTGCAGCACCTGCGGGTCCGGGCTCCAGGACAGCAGCGAGCGCCCGCCGCGCTCGACGTAGAGCACGAGGTCGCCGTCGACGAGGACCACCAGCGCGCCGGCCTTGCGGCCGGGCCGGTGCCCGCTCGCGCCCGCCGACGCCTCGGGCCGCTCCGGCCACGGCAGCGCCGCGCCGTACGGGCTGGCCGGGTCGGTGGCGGCCAGCACCAGCGCCCCGGGGCGGACCCCGGCCTGCTCGTCGCGGCGCTGGGAGGGGCTGCGTCCCCCCAGGGGGCGGGCGCTGTCGCGCAACCGGTCGACGGCGCCGGCGTTCGCGAACTGGGAGGCGCCGAGCCCCTCGACGAAGTAGCCGCGCCGGGCGCGCCCGGCCTCCTCGAAGGCGGCCAGCACCCGGTAGACGGCGGCGAACCCGCCGGGCACCCGCTCGGCGGCCACGGCGCCGCGCGTGAGCACCCCGTGCCGGTCCAGCAGGACCTCGGCGGCCGCGTGCGCGCGCACGGTGGTGTCGGTCTCCCGCTCGGGCAGCAGGGACCAGCGGCCGGCGGCCGAGGGCGGCCCGCCGCGCGAGGGCACCTCGACGCCGCGCAGCCCGGCGCCGGGGCGGCGCACCGAGCCGGGGCGGGCGTAGCGCGAGCGGGGCGCGGCCCGCCGGGTGCGGTGCGCGGCGCGCCCGCCGCCGAGGCGGTTGCGCAGCGGCGCGAGGGTGTCGTTGGTCAGGCGCCCGGCCCACACCAGGTCCCACAGGGCCGTGGCCAGGGCGACGTCGTCGGTGGAGCCGACGGCGTCGGACAGGGCACGGAAGAAGAACGCGCCGCCGCCGCCGAGGGCGTCGAGCACGGCGCGGTGCAGCTCGGTGTCCACGTCGACGCCGGAGTCCTCCGGGTCCGGCAGCGTCAGGGGCGCCAGGTCGGCCGGGTGCAGGGAGACCCACCCGTCGTCTCCGGGCAGGCTGCCGTGCCCGGCCCACACCACCTCCCCGGCGGCGGTCAGCTCGTCGAGCATCGCGGAGGAGTAGCCCTCCACGCGGGCGGTGAGCACGAGCGGTTCCAGCGCGCTGGCCGGCACGACGGCCCCGGCGAGCTGCTCCACGGCGCGCAGCACGCCGTCCACGCCGCGCAGCCGCGAGCGCAGCCCCGTGCCCACGCCCTGCCAGGCGGGCAGGAAGCGGGCCAGGTCGCGGGGGGCGACGGGTTCGACGTCGGCGCGCAGCGCGGCCAGGGAGCGGCGCCGCAGCACCCGCAGCACGTCGGCGTCGCACAGCTCCAGGCCGCTGCCGCCCGGTCGCAGCTCGCCCTCGACGAGCCGGCCGGCGGCCTTCAGCCGGCGCAACGCGTCGTGCGCGACCGCCCGCCCGATGCCGAAGCGGGCCGCGGCGTCGGCGACGGTGAAGGGCCCGCGGGTGCGCGCGTACCGGCCGAGCAGCTCGGCCAGGGGGTCGGCGACGGGCTCGGTGAACGCCTCCGGCACTCCCACCGGCAGGGGGGTGCCCAGGCCGTCGCGCAGCCGGCCGGCGTCCTCGACCGCCGCCCAGTGCTCGGCGCCGGCGACGCGCACCCGGATGACGCGGCGCGCCTCCTCCAGCGCGACGAGCCAGCGCGCCACCTCGCCCTCGGGCACCACCACGGGGTCCTCGTCAGGGGCGGAGCGGCCGCTGCGGGCGGTGACCTCCGCGGTGCTCAGCGGCCCGAGCACCCGCAGCAGGTCCGCGACGTCCTCGGCGTCGGCGCAGCGGCGGGTGGGCGCCAGGCGCTGCAGCTCCGCCTCGGTGCGCTCCACGGCCTCCGGGTCCAGCAGGTCGCGCAGCGCCGCGCCCTCGCCGCGGCCCAGCAGCTCCGCCAGCAGGCCCGGGTCCAGGGCCAGGGCGGCGGCTCGGCGCTCGGCCAGCGGGGAGTCGCCCTCGTAGAGGAACTGCGCCACGTAGCCGAACATCAGCCCCCGCGCGAACGGCGACGGCTGCTGCGACTCCACCTCCACCACGCGCACCCGCCGCGCCGCCACGTCCCGCATGAGCTGCTCCAGGCCGGTGACGTCGAAGACGTCGGAGAGGCACTCGCGCACCGTCTCCAGCACGATCGGGAAGCTCGCGAACCGGCTGGCCACCTCCAGCAGGGACGCGGCGCGCTGGCGCTGCTGCCACAGCGGCTGGCGCTTGCCGGGCTGGCGTCGCGGCAGCAGCAGGGCCCGTGCGGCGCACTCGCGGAAGCGCGCCGCGAACAGGGCCGATCCGCCGATCTCGGCGGTCACCAGCTCGGCGACCTCGTCGGCCTCGAACGCCACCAGGTCGGCCACGTCGGGGCTCTGACCCTCCGGCAGGTCCACCTCGGGCAGGCGCAGCACGATGCCGTCGTCGGCGGGCATGGCCTGCACGTCCACGCCGAACCGCTCGCGCAACCGCGCGCCCAGCGCCAGCGCCCAGGGGGAGTGCACCTGGCCGCCGAAGGGGGAGTGCACGCACACGCGCCAGTCGCCCAGCTCGTCGCGGAAGCGCTCGACCACGATCGTGCGGTCGTCGGGGACGTGCCGGGTGGCCTCCTGCTGCTCGGCCAGGTACGCCACGAGGTTGTCGGTGGCCCACTCGTCCATGCCGGAGGCCAGCACCCGCTCGCGGGCCGCCGCACCGGTGAACCCGCCGTCCATCGAGCCCAGCTCGCGCACGAAGGCGCCCAGCGCCCGGCCCAGCTCCGCGGGCCGTCCCAGCGCCTCGCCGTGCCAGAACGGCAGCCGGCCGGGCTGGCCCGGGGCGGGCGTGACCAGCACGCGGTCGTGGGTGATGTCCTCGACCCGCCACGCCGAGGAACCCAGCGTGATCACGTCACCGACGCGGGACTCGTAGACCATCTCCTCGTCGAGCTCGCCGACGCGTCGGCCCGGGCCCTCCCCGCTCGCCAGGAACACGCCGAACAGGCCGCGGTCGGGGATGGTGCCGCCGCTGGTGACGGCCAGGCGCTGCGCGCCGGGGCGGCCGGTGAGCGTGTCGGCGACGCGGTCCCACACCAGCCGCGGGCGCAGCTCGGCGAACTCGTCGCTGGGGTAGCGCCCGGAGAGCATGTCCAGCACGGCCTCCAGCACCGGGCGCGAGAGCGTCGCGAACGGCGCGGCCCGCTTGACCAGCTCGTGCAGCTCCGGCACGGACCACTCGTCCATCGCGACCATCGCCACGACCTGCTGGGCCAGCACGTCCAGCGGGTTCGCCGGGACCCGCAGCTCCTCGATGCGCCCGTCGCGCATGCGCTCGACGACGACGGCCGTCTGCAGCAGGTCGCCGCGGAACTTCGGGAACAGCACCCCGCGCGAGACCGCGCCCACCTGGTGCCCGGCCCGCCCGACCCGCTGCAGGCCGCTGGCCACGCTCGGCGGGGACTCCACCTGCACCACGAGGTCGACCGCGCCCATGTCGATGCCCAGCTCCAGGCTGGAGGTGGCCACCACCGCGGGCAGCCGGCCCGCCTTCAGCTCCTCCTCGATGACGGCGCGCTGCTCCTTGGACACCGACCCGTGGTGCGCGCGCGCCAGCACCGCCGGCGCGCCCACCGCGCTCCCGGCCCCGCCCATGAACTCCGCCGGCGCCCGGCGCACACCCCCGCCCGGGCCCGGCGTGGGAGCGGTACCGCCGTCCTCGCCGTTCTCCGCGCCGGCGGCCAGGCGCTCGTCCCACACCTCGTTCAGCCGCGCGGTCAGCCGCTCCGACAACCGCCGGGAGTTGGCGAACACCAGCGTGGAGCGGTGCTCGGCCACCAGGTCGACGATGCGCTCCTCCACGTGCGGCCAGATGCTGGCCCGCCGCGGGTCGCCGGCGGCCTGCCCCGTCAGGTCGTCCTCGTCGGCGGGGCCGCGGCCGGAGGAGTCCAGCTCGCTCATGTCCGGCACGGGCACGACGACGCGCAGGTCGAAGCGCTTGGTGGACTCCGGCTGCACCACCGTCACCGGCCGCCCCCCGGAGACCCACTCGGCGACCGTCTGCACGGGGCGCACCGTCGCCGACAGGCCCACCCGCTGCGCCGGTTCGCCGCCGGCCGCGGTGACCAGGGCGTCCAGGCGCTCCAGCGACAGCGCCAGGTGCGCCCCGCGCTTGGAGCCGGCCATCGCGTGCACCTCGTCGAGCACGACGGTGCGCACCCCGCGCAGCTGCTCGCGCGCCTTGGAGGTCAGCAGCAGGAACAGCGACTCGGGGGTGGTGATGAGCACGTCCGGAGGCGTGCGGGAGAAGGAGCGGCGCTCGTCGGCGGGGGTGTCGCCCGAGCGGACCCCCACCCGCACGTCCGGCACCGGTAGCCCCAGGCGCTGCGCGGCCTGCCGGATGCCGGTCAGCGGGCTGCGCAGGTTGCGCTCGACGTCCACCGCGAGCGCCTTCAGCGGCGAGACGTACAGCACCCGGCAGCGCACGTCCCGGTCCTCCGGCACCGGCTCGGCGGCCAGGCCGTCCAGCGCCCACAGGAACGCCGAGAGCGTCTTGCCCGAGCCGGTGGGGGCCACCACCAGCGCGTGGCGGCCGCGGCTGACGGCGTCCCACGCGCCCACCTGGGCCGGCGTGGGGGCCTCGAAGGCACCGGTGAACCAGGCGCGGGTGGCCGGGGAGAAGCGCCCCAGGACCTCCTCGGCGCCGGGAGGCTCGTCCGGCCCCGCGCCGCGGCCGGCGCCCTGCGCGGTGGTGCTCACGGGGGCGGGTCGCGCGGCGCGGGGGGACACGGGGCACATCACAGCACCCGCCTCCGACACGCGCCCGCCACCGCCCGTGCCCCCGCCCGCCGCCCCGCCCGCCGTCGTCGCGGCGGCGCCGGCGTGGCACCCTGCCCGCGTGCGAGTCAGCGAGTTCTGGACCCTGGTGGAGGACGAGTTCGGCAGCGCCCACGGGCGCTCCCTCGCCCACGACCAGGTGCTGCTGGCCCTGGACGACCGCACCCCGCTGCAGGCGCTGGACGCCGGCGAGGACCCCAAGCGGGTGTGGCTGGCGCTGTGCGACGCCATGGACGTGCCGCCGGAGCGGCGCCTGGGCAGGGACCGGCCCCCGAAGCGCTGACGGGCGCTCGGCGGGGTCAGCCGCGCAGCCACCACAGGCCGGCGCCGGTGGCGCGGGTGCGCAGCCGGTACAGGCTCGTGGAGGCCGCCACGAACACGTCGGTGCCCTCCGGCCCGCCGAAGCAGAGGTTGGCCACGACCTCGCCGACGACCACCTCCAGCAACCGCGTCCCGTCCGGGGCGAGGACGGTGACGGCGTCGCCGTTCGAGGTCCACACGTTCCCGGCGGTGTCCACGCGGAAGCCGTCGGCCAGGCCGCGGTCCACCGTCGCGAAGACGCGGCCGTTCTTGGCGACCGGCCCGCCCGGGCGGGCGTCCGGCCCGCGCCCGCCGGGGGTGCCGCGGCGCACGTCGTAGACCCGGATCAGCCGGTTCGAGCCGGCACCCGGCGTGGCGGCGGCGGAGGTGTCGGCGACGTGCAGCAGCGACTCGTCGGGCGAGAACGCCAGCCCGTTGGGCTCCTCCACGTCCGCCACCACCACCCGCAGCTCCCCGGTGGCCGGGTCCAGGCGGAAGACGTGGTTGTCGCCGTACTCGCGGAAGCCCTCGTGGCCCTCCTCCGGCACGCTGATGCCGTACGGCGGGTCGGTGAACCACACGGCGCCGTCGGAGGCGACGACGACGTCGTTGGGGGAGTTCAGCCGCGCCCCGCCGTAGCGGTCGGCCAGCACCGTGGTGGAACCGTCGTGCTCGCGGCGCTCCACGGAGCGCCGGCCGTGCGAGCAGAAGACCTCCCGGCCCTCGCGGTCCAGGGTGCGGCCGTTGGTGAAGCCGACGCGCTCGCGGTCCACCCGCAGCCCGCCCGCCTCGTCCCAGCGCAGCACCCGGTCGCCGGGGATGTCGCTGACCACCACCGCCCGCTCCTCGGGCAGCCACAGCGGGCCCTCGGCCCAGGTGCTGCCGGTGCCCAGGTGCTCCAGCCGGGCGTCGCCGGCCACCAGGGCGCGTCCGCGCTCGTCGAGGAACTGCGGCAGGCCGGTGGGGGCTGTCTCGGTGCTCACGGGCGCTCCGTCGCTGCTCGGGGCCGGGCGGGTCCCGCCGGCCGGTGGGTGGGCGCAGCCTAGGAGGGCGCAACTCCGGGCGGGACCCGCCGGGTCGCGGGGCTGGGCATCGAACACCTGTACGGATAGGATCGCCGCTGTTCCACAGGGGGCCGTCCGGTCCCGCTCTCCACACGCCGGGCCGCGTGCACGGGTCGTGTCGGAGGCGGGTCGTAGCGTTCCCCGGGTCGGAAGAACACACCGGGCCGAAGCGTCGGCCACCCCAACCCGAGGTGAGGACATGCCCGCTCCCGCGGACCGCGAGAAGGCCCTCGAATCCGCCCTGGCCGCGATCGACAAGTCGTTCGGCAAGGGCTCCGTCATGCGTCTGGGCGACGAGAGCCGCCCGCCCATCGAGGTCATCCCCACCGGGGCGATCTCCCTCGACGTCGCGCTCGGCATCGGCGGCCTGCCGCGCGGTCGCGTCGTGGAGGTCTACGGGCCGGAGTCGTCCGGCAAGACGACCGTCGCCCTGCACGCCGTCGCCAACGCGCAGAAGGCCGGCGGCATCGCCGCCTTCATCGACGCCGAGCACGCGCTCGACCCCGACTACGCCGCCAAGCTGGGCGTCGACACCGACGCGCTGCTCGTCTCGCAGCCGGACACCGGTGAGCAGGCCCTGGAGATCGCGGACATGCTGATCCGCTCCGGGGCGCTGGACATCATCGTCATCGACTCCGTGGCGGCCCTGGTGCCCCGCGCCGAGATCGAGGGCGAGATGGGTGACAGCCACGTCGGCCTGCAGGCCCGCCTGATGTCGCAGGCGCTGCGCAAGATCACCGGTGCGCTCAACCACTCCGGCACCACCGCGATCTTCATCAACCAGCTGCGCGAGAAGATCGGCGTGATGTTCGGTTCGCCGGAGACCACGACCGGCGGCAAGGCGCTGAAGTTCTACGCCTCGGTGCGCCTGGACGTGCGCCGCATCGAGACGCTGAAGGACGGCACCAACCCCGTCGGCAACCGCACCCGCGTCAAGGTCGTCAAGAACAAGGTCAGCCCGCCGTTCAAGCAGGCCGAGTTCGACATCCTCTACGGCCAGGGCATCTCCCGCGAGGGCGGCCTGATCGACCTCGGCGTCGAGCACGGCTTCGTCCGCAAGTCCGGCGCCTGGTACACGTACGAGGGCGACCAGCTGGGCCAGGGCAAGGAGAACGCCCGCGCCTTCCTGCGCGACAACCCCGACCTCGGCGACGAGATCGAGAAGCGCATCAAGGAGAAGCTCGGCATCGGCGCCCGCATCGACGCCCCGGCCGAGGCCGAGCCCGAGGTCGCGTTCTGAGTCGAGGCGCTCGCGGTCAGCGGCCCCCCGGTCCGGAGGAGAACCCGGACCGGGAGGTCGACCCGCACGACGTCGCCCGCGCCATCGCGCTGCGCCAGCTGACGATGGCGCCGCGCACGCGCGCCCAGCTGGCCGAGAAGATGGCCGCCAAGGACGTCCCCGAGCAGGTCGCCACCGACGTCCTCGACCGCTTCGAGGAGGTCGGCCTCGTCGACGACGGCGCGTACGCGCAGGCGTACGTGCACTCCCGCTCCCGCAGTCGCGGCAAGCGCGCCCTGGCGCTGGAGCTGCGCCGCAAGGGCGTGGACGACGAGACCGCCCGCGAAGCCCTGGACGGGGTCGACGACGAGGTGGAGGAGGAGGCGGCGCGCGAGCTGCTGCGCCGCCCGCTGGCCGCCACCCGGGGGCTGGACCGCGCCGCCCGCCAGCGCCGCCTCGCCGGTGTCCTGGCCCGGCGCGGCTACCCGCCGGGCCTGGTGATGCGCCTGGTGCGCGAGGCGATCGGCGCGGACGAGGACGCCGAGGCCCTGGAGGACTGAGCCGGCCCGCCGGGCCCGGTACGCACCTGGCTACCCTCGCCGCACACCCCGACGAGGAGGACCCGTGAGCATCACGTCCCTGCTGGACCTGCGCCTGAAGCCGGAGGCCGTCGCCGCCGCCCCCGCCGTCCTCACCGAGACCCTCGAGGCCACCCGCGCCTTCGAGGGCAACCTCGGGGTGGACGTCCTGCGCGACGCCGCCGACGAGGCGCACGTGCTGGTGCTGGAGCGCTGGGAGTCCCTGGAGGTCGACGACGCCTACCGCGCCTGGCGCGCCACCCCCGAGGGCGCCTCGCGACTGGGGGAGCTGCTCAGCGCGCCGCCCGTCCTGACGCGGTTCACCACCGAACCCGGCGTCTGAACCCGTGCCCCGGAACCGGGGCGCACCGCAGGAGGGCCGCCACCCCGTGACGGGGTGGCGGCCCTCCTGCCGTGCGGTGGGTGGTCAGGGGCGCGTGCCGGTCGTCCGGTCCGCGGCGTCGGTGTCCACCTGCTGCGCCGCGTCCGGGGCGGTGGACGCGCGGGTGCGCCGCTTGCGGCCCTGCCCCGACATCCGCCGCTGCACCAGCTTCGCCAGCTGCTCCAGCAGCAGGTTGATCGCGATGTAGACCAGGCCGACGACGAAGTACGACTGCAGGCGGTTGTCGAGGAAACCGCCGAGCTGGTCGGCGACCCGGCCGAGGTCGTCGATCTGGCTGAGCACGATGCTCGCCAGCGCCGTGTCCTTCAGGATGACGATGAGCTGGCTGATGATCGCCGGCAGCATGACCCGCACCGCCTGCGGCAGCTGGATCGTCCGCATGACCTGACCGCGGGTCAGCCCCACCGCCAGGCCGGCCTCCACCTGCCCCTTCGGCAGCGAGAGGATCCCCGCCCGGGTGATCTCCGAGATGATCACCGAGTTGTACAGCGTCAGGGCGATGACGAGCGTGGTCACGGAGCCCTGGTAGATGTCCAGGGTCCGCATGAGGACGTCGACGTACAGGATCGACACGATCACCGGCAGGCCGCGCAGCAGCTCGATGACCCCGACGAGCGGGACACGGGCGACCCGCCCCAGGCTCAGGCGCGCCGCGGCCAGCGCCAGGCCGATCGACAGCGACAGCACCACGGCGAACAGCGCCGCGCGCAGCGTGACCAGCAGGCCCTCGCCGATGCGCTCCCACACGGCGTCGAACTGCTCGTCGGAGGGGTCGACCAGCGGGCTCCACAGCTCGGCGTCGAGCTGCCCGCGCTCCGCGAGGCGCAGCACGATCAGCACCAGCACCGCCGCGATCACCAGGCCCGCGACGACGCTGGCGATGAGGGTGCGGCGCCGGGCCCTCGGGCCCGGCGCGTCGAAGAGGACGGCGGTGGGCGCGCTCACCGGACCACCGCCGCGCGTCGCTCGAACAGCGCCAGCAGCGCGCTCGCCGTCAGGGTCATGATGAGGAAGCCGATCGCCACACCGGTGAGGACGGGCAGCGCCGGGTAGCCCTGGGCGCTGGTCAGGCGGTTGTAGACGCTGAACAGCTCGCCGCCGACACCCATGGCGCCGACGACCGCCGAGTTCTTGATCATCGCGATGAGGACGTTCCCGACGGGCGGCACGACCGCGCGCAGCGCCTGCGGCAGCACGATGAGCCCCAGGGTCTGCGAGAACGTCAGCCCGATGGAGCGCGCCGCCTCGGCCTGCCCGGCGGGCACCGTCGCCACCCCGGAGCGCACGGCCTCGCAGACGAACGCGGAGGTGTAGAGGACGAGACCCGTCACGCCGAACACGTAGTAGGAGGCGTTGATCCCGACGGCGGGGATGCCGAACGCCATGGTGAACAGCACGATCGCCAGCGGCGTGTTGCGCAGCCAGGTCACGTAGAAGGTGCCGAAGGCCCGCAGCACCGGCACGGGGGAGATGCGGAAGACGGCGAGCACCGTGCCCCAGACGAGGCTGCCCAGCAGCGCCCAGGCGGCGATGCCCAGGGAGCGCAGGAACCCGCTGGCGAACAGGCCGAGGTTCTCGAGGACGGGGTCCACGGGTGGGGGCCTCCGGGTGGGGTGGGGCACGGAGGGGGACGGCGGCCACGTCGTCGGGGCCCTCGTCCCCCTCCGTGCGATCAGGGGGCGTCTGCCGTCGGGGTCAGACGCAGGGGTCGAGCTCGGGCAGTTCGGGCACCTCGGTGCCCTCGTACTGACCCGCCGTCGCCTTCCACGCCTCCTCGTAGGCGCCGCTCTCGGCCATCTCGGTCAGCGACTCGTTGATGAACTCGCAGAAGGCGGTGTTCCCCTTCTCGATGCCGATGCCGTACGGCTCCTCGGTGAACTGCTCGCCGACGAGCTTGAACTCGCCCTCGTTCTCGGCGACGTAACCGGTGAGGATGACGTTGTCGGTCGTCAGCGCCTGGACCTGGCCGTTCTGCATGGCGGAGACGCAGTCGTCGTAGACCTCGAAGGTGACGAGCTGGTCGGGGCTGGCGAGGTACTGGCGGATGTTCTCCGCCGGGGTGGAGCCGGTCACCGAGCAGATCTTGACGTCCGGGTTGGCCTTGAGGTCCTCGGGCCCGGTGATCGTGGTGTTGTCGGCGTTCACCATGATCTGCTGCCCGGCCACGTAGTACGGGCCGGCGAAGGTGATCCGCTCCTTGCGCTTGTCGTTGATCGTGTAGGTGGCCACGACCATGTCGACGTCGCCGTTGGCGATGAGGTCCTCGCGGCGGGCGCTGGGCGCCTCCACCCACTCGATGTCCTCCGGAGCGACGCCCATCTGCGCCGCGACGTACTCGGCGACCTCGACGTCGAAGCCGGCGGGGATGCCCTCGAGGTCGGCCAGGCCGAAGCCGGGCTGGTCGAACTTCGTGCCGATGGTGACGGCGCCGGCCTCCTGGATCTCGGCCATCGTCGTGCCGGCCTCGAAGGTGGCGCTGGTGTCCACCTCCGGCTGCGCGACCTCGCCCTCGGCACCGGTGGAGGCGTCGTCGCCGCCGCAGGCGGTGAGCGTGAGCAGGGCGGTCACCGTGGCGGCGAGCGCTGCGCTGCGGGTCTTCCTCATGGGGTCCTCCTGGGTCGTGTCGGTGGTGCGGTCGCCGCTGCGGGGCCGGTCGCGACCGGCCCGGACGTCAGTGGGTGAGGATCTTGGACAGGAAGTCCTTGGCGCGCTCGTGCTTCGGTGCGGTGAAGAAGGTCTCCGGGTCGGCGTCCTCCACGATCTGCCCGTCGGCCATGAAGACGACGCGGTCGGCGGCGCGGCGGGCGAAACCCATCTCGTGGGTGACGACGATCATGGTCATGCCGGACTTGGCCAGCCCGGTCATGACGTCGAGGACCTCGTTGATCATCTCCGGGTCCAGGGCGGAGGTCGGCTCGTCGAAGAGCATGACCTTCGGGTCCATCGCCAGCGCGCGGGCGATGGCCACGCGCTGCTGCTGGCCGCCCGAGAGCTGCGCGGGGTACTTGTCGGCCTGGTTGGCCACCCCGACGCGCTCGAGCAGCTCGTCGGCGCGGGCGCGGGCCTTCTCGGCGCTGATCCCGCGCGCCTTCACCGGGCCGAGCGTCACGTTCTCGCGCACGGTCTTGTGGGCGAAGAGGTTGAAGGACTGGAAGACCATGCCGACGTCCGCGCGCAGCTTCGCGAGCGCCTTGCCCTCGGCGGGCAGGTCCTCGCCGGCGATGGTGATGCGGCCGGAGTCGATGGTCTCCAGCCGGTTGATGGTCCGGCACAGCGTGGACTTGCCGGAGCCGGAGGGGCCGATGACGACGACGACCTCGCCCTCGGCGACCGTCAGGTCCACGTCCCGCAGCACGTGCAGGGCGCCGAAGTGCTTGTCCACGTGCTCCAGGCGCACCAGCGGCCGGCGCGCGCCGTCGGCGCCGGGCGAGGTGGTGGCCGCGGAGGGGTCACTCATGCGGCCAGAACGTACAGGCACCGTGCACGGTGCCCACCGGACGTCCACGGATGCGGGCAGATCGTGACCCGAGCGTGATCTTCGGGCGTTGACCTACCCTGGACGGCGATGAGCACGCCCACCGTCCCCCGCCCGACCGGCCCGCTCGACGCGCCGGCCGAGGCAGCCGCGCCCGAGCAGGCGCCCCGCACCTACCAGGTGCGCACCTTCGGCTGCCAGATGAACGTCCACGACTCCGAGCGGCTGTCCGGGCTGCTGGAGGACGCCGGTTACGTCCGCTTCGACGAGGTGGGCGGTGACGGGCCGGCCGAGCCGGACGTCGTCGTGTTCAACACCTGCGCGGTGCGGGAGAACGCCGACAACAAGCTCTACGGCAACCTCGGCCACCTGGCGCCGGTGAAGGAGCGCCGCCCGGGCATGCAGATCGCCGTGGGCGGCTGCCTGGCGCAGAAGGACCGCGGCGAGATCGTCCGCAAGGCGCCCTGGGTGGACGTCGTCTTCGGCACCCACAACGTGGGCTCGCTGCCGGCGCTGCTGGAGCGCGCCCGGCACAACGCCAAGGCCCAGGTGGAGATCCTGGAGTCGCTGGAGGTCTTCCCCTCCACGCTGCCCACCCGCCGCGAGTCCCCCTACGCGGCGTGGGTCTCCATCTCCGTGGGGTGCAACAACACCTGCACCTTCTGCATCGTGCCCTCGCTGCGCGGCAAGGAGAAGGACCGCCGCCCCGGCGACGTGCTCGCCGAGGTCGAAGCGCTGGTGTCCGAGGGTGTGCTCGAGGTGACGCTGCTGGGGCAGAACGTCAACACCTACGGCGTGGAGTTCGGCGACAAGCTCGCCTTCGGCAAGCTGCTGCGCGCCACCGGCGGCATCGCCGGCCTGGAGCGGGTGCGCTTCACCAGCCCGCACCCCTCCAGCTTCACCAGCGACGTCATCGACGCCATGGCCGAGACGCCCAACGTCATGCCCAGCCTGCACATGCCGCTGCAGTCCGGCTCCGACCGGGTGCTGAAGGCGATGCGCCGCTCCTACCGGCGCACCCGCTTCCTGAACATCCTGGAGGAGGTGCGCGGGCGCATCCCGGACGCGGCGATCACCACCGACATCATCGTCGGCTTCCCCGGGGAGACGGAGGAGGACTTCCAGCAGACCCTGGAGGTCGTCGCCGAGGCCCGCTTCGCCAGCGCCTTCACGTTCCAGTACTCCCCGCGCCCGGGCACCCCGGCCGCGACCATGGGGGAGCAGGTGCCCAAGGCCGTCGTGCAGGAGCGCTACGAGCGGCTGACCGCGCTGCAGGACGAGATCGCCTACGCCGAGAACCGCGCCCAGGTGGGGCGCACCCTCGACGTGCTCGTCGCCGAGGGCGAGGGCCGCAAGGACGCCGAGACCCGCCGGCTCTCCGGCCGCGCCCCGGACAACCGCCTCGTGCACTTCTCCCTGCCGCCGGGGGCCGAGGCGCCCCGTCCGGGCGACGTCGCCACCGTGACGATCAGCCGCGGGGCCCCGCACTACCTGGAGGCCGACGCCACCGACGCCTTCGCGGTGCGCCGCACCCGCGCCGGCGACGCGTGGCAGGCGCGTCAGGCCCGGCCGGAGCCCGAGACCGCGGGCCCGCGGCCGGTGGGCCTGGGGCTGCCGACGATCCGGCGCCGCTGACCCGCGCTCACCTCCTCGACGCGACGAGGGCCCCGCACCGGACGGTGCGGGGCCCTCGTGCGCTCCGGGCTCCCCCCGGTCGCGCCGGGGGAGCGTCACATCGGCGGCGGTGCGGCCGGTCCCGGCTCGGGGTCCGGTCCCGGCGTGGGGCCGGGGTCCGGCTGCGGGGGCTGGCCGGGTGTGCCCGGCTGCGGCACCGGGCTCGGCGGTTGCGGCGTCGTCGGTGGCGTGGTGGGGATCGTCATCCCGTCCTCCTGACGTGTCGGACGTGCTGGTTCCCGTGCTGCTCGTGCTGCTCGTGCTGCGTCAGCGGGCCGGGCCGGACATCGACGTGCCCTCGGTGCGGGTGCCGCCGCGCATCGGCGTGCCCCAGCCCTCGAAGTGCGGGCGGACCCCCGCGGCGCGCTCCCAGCCGCTCTGGGCCACCCTCGTGGCCCGCTCCAGCGGTCCCGCGTAGCGACCCTCGGTGCGCTCGTTGACGAAGGTCGTCGCCCTGCGGAAGACGCCCTCGGCCTGCTGCGTGTGCTGGCCGGCGAACTCCCCGGCCCGGCTGCGGGCCTGCTCGGCGGCCACGCGCGCCTGCTCCACGGCCTCGTCCAGCTTCAGCCCCAGGAACTTCATGGTGCCCACGGCTCCTCCTCGCTCCTCGCGTCCGTGCAGCGTCCGTGCGGGGTCCACTGTCTGCCACCATCGGCGCGTGGGCCAGTCGAGATCACCGCACCCGGCCGCGACCCCCGTGGTGGCGGTCGTCGGCCCCACCGCCTCCGGCAAGTCCGACGTCGCGGTCGCCCTGGCGCACCTGCTGCCCGGTGGGGGAGAGGTCGTCAACGCCGACGCCATGCAGCTGTACCGGGGCATGGACGTCGGCACCGCCAAGCTGACGCCCGAGGAGAGGCGCGGCGTGCCGCACCACCTGCTCGACGTGCTGGAGGTGACCGAGACCGCCGACGTCGCCACCTACCAGCGGCAGGCCCGCGCCGCGCTCGACGAGATCGCCGCCCGCGGGCGCACGCCGCTGCTGGTGGGCGGTTCCGGGTTGTACGTGCGCGCGGCGCTGGACGACATGCGCTTCCCCGGCACCGACGCGGCGGTGCGGGCCCGCTGGGAGGCGCGCCTGTCCGAGGTGGGCCCGCAGCGCCTGCACGCCGAGCTGGCCGCGCGCGACCCGGCCGCGGCCGCGGCGATCCTGCCCTCCAACGGCCGGCGGATCGTGCGGGCGCTGGAGGTGGGGGAGCTCACCGGCCGGCCGTTCGCCGCGTCCCTGCCCGACCAGCGCTACGTGCGCCCGGCCGTGCAGGTCGGCCTGGCCGTGCCGCGCGAGCAGCTCGACGCCCGCGTCGACGCCCGGGTGCGGCGCATGTGGGACGCCGGCCTCGTGGAGGAGGTGCGCCGGCTGGAGACCGCCGGGCTGCGCGAGGGCCTGACCGCCTCGCGCGCCCTCGGCTACGCGCAGGTCCTCGACGCCCTGGACGGCACCACCACCGAGGCCGAGGCCGCCGAGCTGACCGCCCGCCTGACCCGGCGCTTCGCGCGCAAGCAGGAGTCGTGGTTCCGCCGCGACGAGCGGGTCCGCTGGCTCGACGCCGGCGACGGCACCGACCCGGAGGAGCTCGCCCGCCGGGTGCTGGCCCTGCTGGCCGTAGAGTCGGCCGCGTGAGCGAGACCACCCCCGCCGCCGGGCTGCCCTTCGTCAAGGGCCACGGCACCGAGAACGACTTCGTCCTCGTCGCCGACCCCGACGGCACCTGGGAGCCGTCCGCCGCCGTCGTCGCGCGCCTGTGCGACCGGCGCGCCGGGATCGGCGGCGACGGGCTCATCCGCGCGGTGCGCAGCGCCGCGCTGCCCGAGGGGGCGGCGCTGGCCGCGGACGCCGAGTGGTTCATGGACTACCGCAACGCCGACGGCTCGATCGCCGAGATGTGCGGCAACGGCGTGCGCGTCTTCGCCGAGTTCCTCCTGGCCGAGGGGTTCCTGCCCGCCGAGGCGGGCGACGGCCGCTGGTTCGCGATCGGCACCCGCGCCGGCCTGAAGCGGCTGCGGCGCGAGCCCGACGGGCGCTGGACCGCCGACATGGGGCCCTGGCGGCTGACCGGCGGCGAGCGGGCGCTCGCGGACGGCTCCGACGCGCTGGTGGCCGTCGCCGGCCTGGGCGTGCCGCGCCCGGCGCTCTCGCTGGACCTGGGCAACCCGCACACCGTCGTGGCGCTCGCCGAGCCCGCCGAGCTGGACGCCGCGGACCTGCTGCACGCCCCGCAGGTGCAGCCCGAACCGCCGCACGGCACCAACGTCGAGCTCGTGGTGCCGCTGCTGGCCGTGGACGTCACCGGCGACCACGTCGCCGACATCGGTGACGTGCGCATGCGGGTGCACGAGCGCGGCGTGGGGGAGACGCGCTCCTGCGGCACGGGCGCCTGCGCGGCGGCCCTGGCCACCCGCGCCTGGTCCGGTGCCGCGTCGCTGGACGTGTGGCGGGTGGAGGTGCCCGGCGGCGAGGTCGTCGTCACCGTCGGCGAGGGCTCCAGCCTCGTGGAGGGCACCGTGTGGCTGACCGGGCCCGCGGTGCTGGTGGCCAGCGGCAGCACCGCCCCCGGACTGCTGGACGAGCCCGCCCCCGCCTGAGCGCGCGCCGCGGCGCCCGCCGCTCAGGTGCGCCGGACGGTGAGGACCCGGAACCCCTTCGAGGACGTCGTGCGGGTCGTCACCGCGCCCGGCAGCACCGGGGGCAGCTCCGCCTCCAGCCACCGGTGCAGCGAGTCCGCGCCGAGGTTCTTCTGCACCACCAGGTGCGCCTCGCCGCCCGGGGCGAGGCGCGGCAGCCAGCGCAGCAGCAGCGCGTGCAGCGCGTCCTTGCCCACCCGGATCGGCGGGTTGGACCACACCCGCTCGAACGCCACGCCGTCCGGCACCTCGTCGGGCAGGCACGCGCGCACCTGCACGCCCAGCCGCTGCGCGTTGCCCCGCAGCAGGTCCAGGGCCCGCTCGTTGACGTCCACCGCCCACACCCGCCGCCGTGGCTGGCGCAGCGCCAGCGTCAGCGCCACCGGGCCCCACCCGCAGCCGAGGTCCAGGACGTCGCCGGTGGCCTCCGGCTCGTCGGGCACCAGGGGCAGCAGCACCGAGGTGCCCGGGTCCACGCGCTCGGCGCTGAAGACGCCGCGCGCCGTCTGCACCGTCACGGCGCGCCCGGCCAGCTCCACCTCGACCTCGCGCCGCTCGTCGGGGGTGGCGGGACGGGCCGTGAAGTAGTGCTCGTCGCCGGCCGCGGTGCTGCTCACGCAGGAGAGGGTAGGGCGGCGACCGCGCACCCTCCCGCGCGCCCCGGCGCGCCCGCGCAGGACGACACGCCCGCGCCGGACGCGGAATCCCGTGGACCCCGAGCCCGTTGAGAAGGATGCTGGTCCCCTCAACCCGTGAGGGGCAGCACGACCTGGGAGGTCCATGAACCACCGCTCTTCGCCGGTCCAGCCGTCCGCGACGCAGCCGTCGACGGACAGCGCGCGCGACGACCAGCACGCACCCGTGCCGGCCGCCGCCCGCGAGGTGGACCGCGACGCCGAGTTCGACCGCGCTCTGGCCCGCATCCTCACCGGCCACGACGGCGCGGCACCCACCACCGGCGACGAGGCGGCAGACGGCTCCGGCGAGCGCGACTACGACGGCGACCAGCTCGACCTGGCCGACCGCCGCGCGCTGCGCCGCGCCGCCGGCCTGTCCACCGAGCTCGCCGACGTCACCGAGGTCGAGTACCGGCAGCTGCGCCTGGAGCGCGTCGTGCTGGCCGGGGTCTGGTCCAGCGCCGACTCCAACCGCACCGAGGCGGAGGTGTCCCTGCAGGAGCTGTCGGCCCTGGCCGCCACCGCCGGCTCGGACGTCCTCGCCGGCGTCCTGCAGCGCCGCTCCACCCCCGACCCGGCCAGCTACCTGGGGGCCGGCAAGGCCGCCGCGCTGGCCGAGCTGGTGGCCGCCGAGGGCGCGGACACCGTCATCTGCGACGGTGAGCTGTCCGCGTCCCAGCGGCGCGGCCTGGAGGACATCGTCAAGGTCAAGGTCGTCGACCGCACGGCCGTGATCCTGGACATCTTCGCCCAGCACGCCAAGAGCCGGGAGGGCAAGGCGCAGGTCGAGCTGGCCCAGCTGGACTACCTGCTGCCGCGCCTGCGCGGCTGGGGCGAGTCGATGTCCCGGCAGGCCGGTGGCCGCGTCGCCGGCGGTGCGGGGATCGGCTCGCGCGGTCCCGGTGAGACGAAGATCGAGCTGGACCGCCGCCGCATCCGCTCCCGCATGGCCAAGCTGCGCCGGGAGATCCGCGGCATGGGCACCTCCCGCGACGCCAAGCGCTCCCTGCGCGTGGCCCGCGCGGTGCCGTCGGTGTCCATCGCCGGGTACACCAACGCCGGCAAGTCCTCGCTGCTGAACCGCCTCACCGGGGCGGGCGTGCTGGTCGAGGACGCGCTGTTCGCCACCCTGGACCCCACGGTCCGGCGCGCGCAGACGCCCGAGGGGCGCCCCTACACGCTGGCCGACACCGTCGGCTTCGTGCGGCAGCTGCCGCACCAGCTCGTGGAGGCCTTCCGCTCCACCCTGGAGGAGGTCGCCGAGGCCGACCTCGTCCTGCACGTCGTCGACGGCTCGCACCCCGACCCCGAGGGGCAGCTGGCGGCGGTGCGCTCGGTGCTCACCGAGGTGGGCGCCGACAAGGTGACGGAGCTGGTGGCGATCAACAAGTGCGACGTCGCCGACCCGGAGGTGCTGCAGCGCCTGCTCGCCCGCGAGCGCGGCGCCGTCGTGGTCTCCGCCCGCACCGGTGAGGGGATCGAGCAGCTGCGCGAGCGCATCGCGGAGCTGCTGCCCGTGCCGGACGTCGAGGTCGAGGTGTGCGTGCCGTACGACCGCGGCGAGCTGGTGAACCGGGTGCACACCACCGGTCAGGTCCTCGCCGAGGAGCACACCGCCCCCGGCACCCGGTTGCGGGCGCGGGTGCGACCGCGCCTGGCGGCCGAGCTGGAGCCGTACCGGCTCAGCGGCGCGCGCGCCTGAGCCGCGCCGTCCACAGCACCGCGCGTCGGCGAGGATGGTCCGGTGAGCGCGCCCAGCACCGAGCAGGTCCACCACGAGGCCGACGAGGCGGGCGCACCCGGCGCCGCCGAGCTGCTGGGGACCGTCGTGGGCGCCCTCGGCGGTCAGCGCCGCGACGGCCAGACCCGCATGGCGCGCGCCGTCGCCGAGGCCGTCCGCGACGAGCGGCACCTGCTCGTGCAGGCGGGCACCGGCACGGGGAAGTCCATGGCCTACCTGGTGCCCGCCGTCGCGCACGCGGTGCGCGAGGGCTCCCGCGTCGTCGTCACCACCGCCACGCTCGCCCTGCAGGCCCAGGTCGTCGAGCGGGACCTGCCGCGCCTGGCGCGCGCGCTGGCCCCCGAGCTGGGCCGCGAGCCCACCTGGGAGCTGCTCAAGGGCCGGGCCAACTACCTGTGCCGCAACAAGCTCGACGGCGGCTTCCCCGCCGACGAGGCCGCGCTGTTCGACGTGGCCGCCCCCGCGGGCGAGGGCGGCGGGGCCGACCACGCCGGCCGCCTCGGCCGGGAGGTGGTGCGCCTGCGCGAGTGGGCCGAGACCACCCGCACCGGCGACCGCGACGAGCTGGAGCCCGGCGTGGGTGACCGCGCCTGGCGGCAGGTGTCCGTCTCGGCGCGCGAGTGCCTGGGCGGGCAGCGCTGCCCGGTGGCCGCCGAGTGCTTCTCCGAGCGGGTGCGCGCGAGGGCGCGGGAGGTCGACGTCGTCGTCACCAACCACGCCATGACGGCGATCGACGCCCTGGAGGGCTCCGGCCAGCTGCTGCCCGAGCACGACGTCCTCGTCGTCGACGAGGCCCACGAGCTCGCCGACCGCGTCACCGCGGTGGCCACCGCCGAGCTGTCCGGTGCCGTCCTGAGCGCCGCGGCCCGCCGGCTGCGGCGCTCGGCGGGCGTCGTCGGCGAGGCCCTGGAGGACGCCGCCGTCGCGCTGGACGCCGCCCTGCAGGAGAGCGCCCCCGGGCGGCTGGACACCTGGCCGGCGGCGCTGGCCACCGCCGTGACCGCCGTGCGCGACGGCGCCCGCACCGCCCTGAGCGACCTCAAGGTCGCCTCCGACGGTGCCGCGAAGGAGGAGGACGCCGAGACCCGCGGTGCCCGCCACCTGGCGCGCGCGGCCGTGCAGGAGGTGTTCACCGTCGCCGAGCGCCTCGCGGAGGGCTCCGAGCACGACGTCGCCTGGATCACCGCGGGCGGCCCCGGCGGCCGCGGCCCCTCGCTGCACGTGGCGCCGCTGTCGGTGGCCGGCCTGCTGCGCGAGCGCGTCTTCACCGACCGCACCGTCGTGGCCACCTCCGCCACCCTCACCCTCGGCGGCTCCTTCGACCCGGTCGCCGGCTCCTTCGGGCTGCGCTCGGGGTCGAAGGACCGCGCCCCGTGGACCGGCCTGGACGTGGGCAGCCCCTTCGACTACCCGCGCCAGGGCATCCTCTACGTCGCCCGGCACCTGCCCCCTCCCGGGCGGACCGGCCCGGCGGACGCCGTCCTCGACGAGCTGGCCTCCCTCGTCGACGCCGCCGGCGGACGCACCCTGGGGCTGTTCTCCTCCCGCCGTGCCGCGGAGGAGGCCGCCGCCGGGGTGCGCGAGCGCACCGGGCGCACCGTGCTGTGCCAGGGCGACGACCGGCTGCCGCGCCTGGTGCGCCGCTTCGCCGAGGAGCCGGCGACCTCGCTCTTCGGCACCCTGTCGCTGTGGCAGGGCGTCGACGTGCCCGGCGCCAGCTGCCAGCTCGTCGTCATCGACCGCATCCCCTTCCCGCGCCCGGACGACCCGCTGATGTCCGCGCGGGCGAAGGCCGTGGACGCCGCCGGCGGCAACGGGTTCCTCACCGTCTCCGCCGCCCACGCCGCCGTGCGCCTGGCCCAGGGCGCCGGGCGCCTGGTGCGCGCCGCGGGCGACCGCGGCGTCGTGGCCGTCCTCGACCCCCGGCTGGCCACGGCCCGCTACGGGGGCTTCCTGCGCGGCAGCCTGCCCGCCTTCTGGGCGACGGACTCGCCCGACGTGGCGAGGCGGGCGCTGCACCGGCTGGACGCGGCCGGCGCTGCACCGGTCGGGTGACACCGGCGCCCGCACCGGGGGCTGGTGCTGACCGCTCGGCCCGCGCCTGGCATCCTCGGCCCGTGGCCACCGTCGGCTTCCTGCACACCGCGCACGCGCACGTGCGCACCTTCCGGGACCTCCTGCACCAGCGCGACGAGACCGTCGCCGACCTGCACCTGGTCGACACCGGCCTGCTCGCCGCCGCGCGCGAGCGCGGTGCGGCGAGCGTGCGGGCCCCGCTGGCGGACCGCCTGCGCCGCCTGGTCGCCGAGGGTGCCGAGCTGGTGCTGGCCACCTGCTCGGAGACCGGCCCGGAGGCCGAGCGCGTCGGTGCCGAGGCGGGCGTGCGGGTGCTGCGCGTGGACCGGCCCATGGCGGAGGCCGCGGTCCTCGCCGGGCGGCGCATCGCCCTGGTCAGCTCCCTGGACGAGGCGGCCGCCACGCTGCGGCCGCTGCTGCGCGAGTGCGCGGTGGCCAACGGCCGCGAGGTCGACCTCGTCGAGGTCCGCTGCCCCGACGCCTGGTCCTCCTTCGAGTCCGGGGACCTGGTGACGTACTCGGCGAGCGTCGCCGAGACCGTGCGGCGGGCGGTGCGCGCCGTCCGGCCGCCGGTCGACGTCGTCGTGCTGGCCCAGGCCAGCATGGTCGGCGCCGCGCCGCTGCTGCGGGAGCTGGACCTGCCCGTCCTCACGTCCCCGCGGCTGGCCGTCGAGGCGGCGGTGGAGATGGTCGTCCCCATCGGCCGTTAGCTGCGCGCCGCACACCGGCCGGTCACCCGCGGGGCACCGGTGCCGCGTTTCGGCGCGCGGTGCACCGGGTAGCTGAGGGGCGGGGTCGCGGAACGGGCCCCACGGTCGCCTACGGCCGTCCCCCCGAGCACCGCGGCGCCGAGCCGCCCAGGAGGAGCCGTGGACCCCACCGCCGCCCGCACGGACGACCGACCGGACCTCCTCGAGCCCGGGAGCGCCCGGGGGAGTTCCGGGGACCGCGTCCGGCTGGCCCTGCCCGCCGGTGCCGAGGCGCTCGCCCGGGCGCGCCGCTTCGTGCGCCTGTACGCCCAGCAGAGCGGGGTGGACGAGGAGCGTGCGGACGACCTCGTGCAGGCCGCCGCCGAACTGCTCGGCGCGGAGGGCGCCGTGGACCAGCTGCAGGCGGTGGAGGTGCGCGAGCTGCCCGACGGGATCACCGTGGTCCTCGACCTCGCCGGGCTGGAGGAGGTGCGCGTGCGGGACGAGGCCGCAGCGCTGCTGTCCGCCCTCACCCGGGACTGGGGCTGGTACCGCACCCCCGGGGCCCTGCAGGTGTGGTGCGAGGTGGCCGCCGGTTGAGGCGCCCCCACCACCGGCCGGTGGTGGGGGCGGTCAGAGGCTGCGCAGCACCGCCGTCACGCGCCCGAGGACGACGGCCTCGTCACCGTCGAGGGGCTCGTAGAGGTCGTTGCGCGGCAGCAGCTTGACGTGGCCGTCGCGGCGCTGGAGCACCTTGACCGTGGCCTCCCCGTCGATCATGGCCGCGACCACGTCGCCGTTCTCGGCGGTGGGCTGCTGGCGCACCACGACCCAGTCGCCGTCGCAGATGGCCGCGTCGACCATGGAGTCGCCCACGACGCGCAGCATGAAGTGCTGGCCGGCGCCCACGAGCTGCGCGGGCAGCGGGAACACCTCCTCCACCAGCTGCTCGGCGAGGATGGGACCGCCCGCCGCGATGCGTCCCACCACCGGCACGTACGTGGTGGCCGGGCGCTCGTCGGTGCCCGTCGTCCGCCCGTCGGTGAGCGCGCCGTGCGCCGGGCCCGGGGCGACGACCTCCAGGGTGCGCGGGCGGCGGGGGTCCTTGCGCAGGTACCCCAGGCGCTCGAGCGTCTTGACCTGGTGCGCGACGCTGCTGGGGCTGGTCAGCCCGACGGCCTGCCCGATCTCGCGCATGCTGGGCGGGTACCCGCGGCGCTCGACCGCCTCGCGGATCGTCTCCAGCACGCGGCGCTGGCGGGGCGTCAGGCCCGTCCGGTCCAGGGGGCCGTCGGGCAGCGGGTGCACGGAGCCCGTGGTCCCGTCCCGGCCGCCCCGACCGTTGTCGTCGGCCCCGTCCAGCACGTCCGTCACGTCCGCTCCCGTCGTCGCGGCCGCGGCGTCCCGCGGCTGCGATCACGCTACCCGCGCCGGGCGCCGACCTCAAACAGGTGTTCGAACGCGTCGCCCCTGCGTGCGGGGCCTCGTGTCGGAGGCGGGTGGCAACCTGCGGCCGGCGCACCGTCCCCGTCCCGGGGGGCCGGGCCCCCGTCGCCGCCCGCGGGGGTGGTGCGCGGTGCGGGTGGAGGTGTAGAACAGCCTGGCCGGTTCGAACACCCGTTCGAACCGGCTCTCGAGCCGGAGGTCCTCCCCGTGAGCAGCACCGCCCTCGCCCTCGTCCCGGCGGCACCGTCCCGCCGCACCGGCCGCCTCGCGCCGCAGCCGCACCGCACCGCGGCCCGTGCGGGCGCCCGCACCAC
>NZ_JBBBEM010000043.1:0-2035 GCF_037154035.1 Kineococcus sp. G2
CCACCGCGCCGCCGCGCCGCCGCCGCGCCGCCACCGCGCCGGTCCGGCGGCCGCTGCGGCTGACGAGGCGCGGGCGCCTGGGCGTGACCTGCACCGCGGCCGGCGCCCTGGCGGGGGTGGTGCTGGCCGTGGCGGCCGCGGTGGGGGAGCCCGCCGCCGCCGGCGGTCGCGGCGGTGCCGGGGCCCCCGCGACCTTCGTGGTGACCGTCCTGCCGGGGCAGACCCTCTCGCAGATCGCCGCCGACCTGGCCCCGGGGGAGGACTGGCGCGACGTGGCCGCCGAGATCGCCGAGGTCAACGGACTGCCCTCCCAGGCCCTGCGCGCGGGCCAGCGGCTGACCCTGCCCGCGCGGGGCTGAGCGCAGGGCTGACCGGAGGACCGGGCGGTGGGCCGGGGCGCCGCGCGCGCGGCGCCCCGGCACCGCGGCGGCCCGGGGTCCGTCCACAGCGGCCCCGCGCGGCTTGCCGACGCCGACACCGGCGACGTACCGTCGCCCCACGATCAGGATCCCGGCCCGCTGCCGGGCGCCGCGTGGGAGGGACCTGGGGTGCACTGCCCGTTCTGCCGGCACGCCGATTCGCGCGTGGTGGACTCTCGGACGACCGAGGACGGCAGCAGCATCCGCCGGCGCCGCCAGTGCCCGAACTGCTCCAAGCGCTTCACCACGCTGGAGACCGCGAGCCTGTCGGTGGTGAAGCGCTCGGGCGCCGCGGAGCCGTTCAGCCGCGCGAAGATCGCCAGCGGTGTCCGCAAGGCGTGTCAGGGGCGTCCGGTCAGCGAGGACGACATCGCCCTGCTGGCGCACCGGGTGGAGGAGGCCGTGCGCGCCCAGGGCGCCGCGGAGATCGACGCCCACCAGGTGGGGCTGGCGACCCTGCCGTTCCTGCGGGAGCTGGACGAGGTCGCCTACCTGCGCTTCGCCTCCGTGTACCAGGCGTTCGACTCGCTGGCCGACTTCGAGGCCGCCATCGAGCAGCTGCGCGCCGAGCGCCTCGCGCAGCTGGAGCGCACCACCGGCTGACCCGCGGGACCAGCGGCGGCACCGCCCGGCACCGGCCCCGCCCCGGCGGCGGGCGAGAATGGGCCCATGCTGGATCCCAGGTCGCTGTACTCGCTCGAGGGCACCCCGCCCGTGCTGGTGGAGCCGCACCTCGTCGTGGCCCTGTCCGGTTTCGTCGACGCCGGCGCCGCCGTGCGGCTGGCCGTGGAGCACCTGCGCGAGGTGTGCACCTCCGAGGTCGTCGCCGTCTTCGACGTCGACCAGCTGCACGACTACCGCGCCCGGCGGCCGACCATGACGTTCGCGGGCGACCGCTGGGAGGACTACGCGGCGCCGGTCCTGCAGCTGGAGCTGCTGCGCGACGCCGAGGGCTCGGCGCTGCTGCTGCTGAGCGGTCCGGAACCGGACGTGCAGTGGGAGCGGTTCACCCGCGCCACCTGGCAGCTGGCCGACGACCTCGGCGTCGGGCGCACCATCGTGCTCAGCGCCGCCCCCACCGCCGTCCCGCACACCCGGCCCAGCGGCGTGACGGCCAGCGCCAGCCGGCCCGAGCTGCTGGAGGGCTACCGCACCTGGGACGTGCAGGCGCAGGTCCCCGGCCACGCCGCGGCCCTGCTGCACCTGCGCGGGGCGCAGGCCGGGCGGGACGTCCTGTCGGTGCTGGCCCACGTGCCGCACTACCTCGCGGGCAACGACTACCCCGACTCCGCGGCGGTGCTCGTGCGCACCCTGGCGGGGGAGACGGGCCTGCACCTGCCGGTCGAGACGCTGCTGGAGGCGGCCTCCGCCACCCGGGTGGAGGTCGACGCCCAGGTCGCCGACTCGCCGGAGGCGGCCGCGGTCGTGCAGGCGCTGGAGGAGCAGTACGACGCGCAGGGGGAGCAGGGCTCGGGCACCGGGGCGGCCAGCGCCTTCCTGCCCACCGCCGAGGAGCTCGGCGCGGAGTTCGAGCGCTTCCTGGCCGGGCGCGAGCAGGAGCCCGGCGAGGACTGAGCGGACCCGGCCGCGGCGCCGTGCGGCGGGGGGGGGGGGGG
>NZ_JBBBEM010000044.1:0-30387 GCF_037154035.1 Kineococcus sp. G2
CCGCCGCGGCCGGTCAGCCGGCCGCGGCGCGGGTGGTGCCCGCCGTGCCGGTGCTGCCGCCCGGCGCACCCGAGAGGTGGTGCAGCAGGGCCAGCCCGTAGGCGTCCGCCGGGTCGGGCGCCTCGAAGGCGTCCGCACCGCGCTCGTCCAGCAGCAGGACGCGGTGCACGACGCCGTCGCCCTCGTCCCGCCGCTCCAGGCGGGTGAAGCGCTCGCCCAGCAGCTCGCGCAGCTGGTGCTCGGCCGGCAGCCAGCAGGCTTCGGGCTGGTCCACGGAGTCCAGCGCCCACTCGGTCGTGCCGTTGAAGCCGATGATGCGTCCCGAGGGGTGGTCGTGCACCTCCACCGTCATGTCGCTGAGCGTGAACACGTCCTCGTCCATGCCCCGGTGGGGGATGAGGAACCGGTCGCCCGGGGCCGGGTGCCACTCCAGCCCGGCGTCCTTCAGCTGCAGCGCGAGATCGACGGAGATCACCTCCCCAGCATGACCCCCGCCCGCCGGGAGCGCGAGGCGGCCGGCGTCAGCGCTGCGACAGCCGCACCAGCATCTTCCCGGTGTTCTCCCCGCGCAGCAGGCCGATCAGGGCGCCCGGCGCCGCCTCGATGCCTTCGCGGACGGTCTCGCGGAAGACGATCCTGCCGTCGGCGAGCCAGCCGCCGACCTCGCGCTCGAAGTCCGCGCGCCGCTCGGCGTGGTCGCCGACGATGAACCCCTGCAGCCGCAGCCGCTTGCCGACCACGGAGAACAGGTTGCGCGGACCGGGCGGGGCGGAGGCGAGGTCGCGAGGGGAGTTGTACGCGGAGACGCTGCCGCACAGGGCGAAGCGGGCGAAGTCGTTCGCCGCCGCGATCGCCGCCTCCAGGTGGTCGCCGCCGACGTTGTCGAAGTAGACGTCCACCCCGCCGGGTGCGGCCTCGGCCAGGGACTCCAGGACCGGTCGCTCGCGGTAGTCCAGGCCCGCGTCGAAGCCGAGGTCCTGCGTCAGGTGCCGCGCCTTCTCCGGCCCGCCCGCGCTGCCGACGACGCGTCCGGCGCCGCGCAGCTTCGCGAACTGCCCCACGAGGCTGCCCACCGCGCCGGCGGCGCCGGAGACGAGCACCGTCTCGCCCTCGCGCATCGCCGCCACGTCCAGCAGCCCCACCCACGCCGTCATGCCGACCATGCCCAGCGGGCCGAGCGCGGCGGTCTCGGGCACGCCCGCGGGCAGGTCCAGGCGGCGCACCGCCGTCGCGGGCAGCACCGCGTGCGTGCGCCAGCCCAGTCCGTGCAGCACGAGGTCGCCGGGGGAGAACCCGTCCGCGCGCGAGTCCTCCACGACCCCGACGGCGGCGCCGTCCAGGGGCCGGCCCAGCTGGTACGGCGGCACGTAGCTGGGCACGTCGTCCATGCGCGGGCGCATGTACGGGTCCACGGACATGACGAGGGTGCGCACCAGCAGCTGCCCCTCACCCGGGGCGGGCAGCTCGACGGTGACGAGGTCGAAGTCGTCGGGGACGGGCTCGCCGTGCGGGCGGCGGGCCAGGCGGATCTCTCGGGCGTCCATGCCCCCCACCCTGCTCCCGCCGTGCCGCCGGGGCGCGGGCGGGGTAGACACGTGCGAGCACACCGGCCCGGGAGCAGCCCGGGCCGCGGGAAGGAGCCGGGCGACGGGCCCGGCGCGGACCACCACGAGGGGACGGACGACGATGGACACGCAGGTCGCGCGCGAACGGCTGCTGGAGATGCGGCGCGAGCTGCAGGAGACGATCGAGGGCGTCACCTCCCGCATGGAGAACGGCGTCACGGCCGACCTGCCCGAGGGCGGCCACGACTTCGGCGACGAGGGCGCCCACGAGCAGCAGGCCGCGGAGCTGGAGGGCCTGCTGGACGGCGCCCGCCGCCGCCTGCAGAGCGTCGAGGACGCCCTGAAGCGCATCGAGGACGGCACCTACGGCGTCTCGGTGGTCTCGGGCAAGCCCATCCCGGACGAGCGGCTGGAGGCGCGCCCGGACGCCGCCACGCTGGCGGACGAGGAGCTCTGAGCCGCCGGCCCCGCACCGCCGGGCGCGGCGCCGGGCGCGGCTCAGGGCTCAGGGCTCAGGGCAGGACCGCGCCCGGCGCGAGGTCGTCGCCGGGCAGCTCGCCGTCCACGGCGGCCAGCACCTCCAGCGACTCCAGGCGCACCGGCCCGGACGTGGTGAGGAAGGCCGTGTCGGCCGCGTCGCGGCCGGTGGTGATGCGCACCAGGCCCCCGCGCGGGGCCAGCCGGGTGGCGTCGACGACCTCCCAGGTGCCCAGCGGGGCCGCCTCGACCACGGCGTGCAGGTCCATCGGGGTCAGCCCGGGCGCGTAGACGGCGCACACGCGGGCCGGCACGTCCAGGGCCCGCAGCAGGCCCGCGGTCAGGTGGGCGTAGTCCCGGCACACGCCCCGCCCGGCCTCGAGGGTGTCCACCGCGGTGTCCGCCGGAGAGCTGGAGCCGGGGACGTACTCCAGGGCCTCGTGCACCCAGGCGGCCACCGCCGCGGGCAGCCGCTCGCGCGGCACGTCGCCGAACTCGCGGCCGGCGAGGGCGCCGAGCAGCTCGGCCGGGCAGTAGCGGCTGGGGCGGGTCAGCTCCCACCGCTCCAGCGGTGTCAGCGGCTGCGCGGTGCGCCGCTCGACGCGCACGGCGGCGGCGTACTCCACCACCGCGCGGCCGGTGGGCAGGACGAGCTCGTGCAGGAGCGTGCCGCCGCCGGCGTCGAGGGCGGTGACCCCCACGTCGCCGTGCGGCCCGTCCACGCGCAGCGACTCGGTCAGCACCCGCACCCCGGGGCGGCGGGCCACGGCGACGCCCAGCGCCGCCTCGGACGGCGCGTCCGCCACCAGGCGCAACCTGGCGCGCACGCAGGTCGTGGGGGTGGTGCGGTCCGGCACGCGGGCAGTGTGCCCGACGCGGTGCGCCCGGAGCGGTGCGCGGTGCCCCGGGTGCGGGACCGTGCGCCGCGCCCTAGCGTCGGGGCCGTGCACGCAGCGATCGCCGGAGCCCACGGCCAGGTGGCCCGCCTCCTCACCCGGACGCTCGCCGAGCGCGGCGACCGGGTCACGGGGCTGGTCCGCAACCCCGACCACGTGGCGGACGTCACCGCCGACGGCGCGCGCGCCGCGGTCGTCGACCTGGAGTCCGCCGGCGCGCAGGAGGTGGCCGAGCAGCTGCGGGGGGTGGACGCCGTGGTGTTCGCCGCGGGCGCCGGCCCGGGCAGCGGCGCGGCCCGCAAGGACACCGTGGACCGCGCGGCGGCGGTCCTGCTGGCGGACGCCGCGCAGCGGGCGGGGGTGCGCGACTACCTGCTGATCTCCTCCTTCGGCGTGGACGCGGTGCGCGACGGCGCCGCGCCCGAGGGGGTCGACGAGGTGTTCGTCGCCTACCTCCGGGCGAAGCTGGCCGCCGAGGAGGAGCTGCTGGCCCGCGCGGCCGGACCGGACGGGCTGCGCCTGACGGTGCTGCGGCCGGGTGGGCTGACGGACGACGCCCCCGCCGGCCGGGTCCGGCTGGAGCGCTCCGTGGAGCGCGGCAGCGTGCCGCGCGCGGACGTCGCGGCCGTGTGCGCGGCGCTGCTGGAGCACCCGGCACCGCCCGGGGGACGGGTGCTGGAGCTCGTCGGCGGCCAGGAGGCGGTGCCCGACGCGGTGGCGCGCGCGGTGCGGGCCGGGCGGAGCGGGGGTCCGAGCGGCTCCGTCGGTGCGACAGACTAGGCGGCCACACCGCTCGTGACCGCTGGAGGAACCGTGCCCGCCCTGCGCCCCGCCCCCCGTGCGCTCCTGCTGGAGAACATCCACGCCGACGCGCGGACCCTGCTGTCCGAGGCCGGGTGGGAGGTCGAGACGGTCGCCGGCGCCCTGTCCGAGGCGGAGCTGGTCGAGCGCCTCGACGGCGTGCAGCTGCTGGGCATCCGCTCCACGACGCACGTCACCGAGAAGGTCCTGGAGAACGCCCCGGACCTGCGGGCGATCGGCGCCTTCTGCATCGGCACCAACCAGATCGACCTGTTCGCCGCGGCGGCCCACGGGGTCGCCGTCTTCAACGCCCCCTACAGCAACACGCGCAGCGTCGTGGAGCTGGCCCTGGCGGAGATCATCGCGCTGACGCGGCGGCTGACGGTCAAGGACCGCCTCATGCACGCCGGGGTCTGGGACAAGTCGGCCACCGGCGCCCACGAGGTGCGCGGCCGCCGCCTGGGCATCGTCGGCTACGGCAACATCGGCTCGCAGCTGTCGGTGGTGGCCGAGGCGCTGGGCCTGAGCGTGTTCTTCTACGACACCGCCGACCGCCTCGCGCTGGGCAACGCGCGCCGCTGCGGCAGCCTGCACGAGGTCCTCGAGGTCGCCGACGTGGTGACCCTGCACGTGGACGGGCGCAGCAGCAACAGCGGGTTCTTCGGCGAGGCCGAGTTCGCCCGCATGCGCCCGGGGTCGATCTTCCTGAACCTCTCGCGCGGCTTCGTGGTGGACCACGTCGCGCTGCGCCGGCACGTCGAGTCCGGGCACATCGCCGGTGCGGCGGTGGACGTCTTCCCGCAGGAGCCCAAGAGCCGCGGGGAGGCGTTCGAGTCGGAGCTGCGCGGCCTGGACAACGTCATCCTCACCCCGCACGTGGGCGGGTCCACGGAGGAGGCGCAGGAGGACATCGGCCGCTTCGTGGCGGCCAAGCTGCGCGACTACGCCCTGCACGGCTCCACGACCCTGAGCGTGAACATGCCGCCGCTGGCCACCGAGACCACGCCGGGCACCGTGCGCCTGGCCCACCTGCACCGCAACGTGCCCGGGGTGCTGGCGGCGATCAACCGGGTCCTCGCCGACGAGGGCGTGAACATCGAGAGCCAGCAGCTCGCCACGCGCGGGGACCTCGGCTACGTGGTCACCGACGTCGCCGCCGCGGCCTCGGAGGACGTGGGCCGCCGGCTGCGCGAGCTGCCGGAGACGGTGCGCGTGCGCCAGCTGGGCCCGCAGGACTGACCCGGAGCGCGCGGTGAGCGCGGTGCGGCTGCTGCTGCTGGCGGACACCCACCTGCCGCGGCGGGCGAAGGACCTGCCCGCCGCGGTGCTGGACGCGGTCGGGGCCGCCGACGTGGTCGTGCACGCCGGCGACTGGGTCGACGAGGCGGCGGTTCTCGCGCTGCGGGAGCGCTCGCGCCGGCTGGTCGGCGTCGCGGGCAACAACGACGGCGCGGACGTGCGCGCCCACCTGGGGGAGTTCGCCTCCTTCGAGGCCGGGGGCGTGCGCTTCGGCGTGGTGCACGAGACGGGGGCGGCAGCCGGTCGCGAGCGCCGCTGCGACGCCCGCTTCGCCGGTCAGCTGGACGTGCTGGTCTTCGGGCACAGCCACGTGCCGTGGGACTCCACGACCCCGGCGGGCCTGCGGCTGCTGAACCCCGGCTCGCCCACGGACCGCCGCCGGCAGCCGGCGTGCACGTACCTGACGCTGACGGCGCAGGACGGGCGGTTGCGCGACGTGCGCCTGCACGCGCTGCCTCAGCGCGGCGCCGCGGGGCGCGGCGCCAGCCCCCAGGCGCGCGCCAGCAGCTCGTAGGAGCGCTCCCGCTCCTCCCGGCCGTGCACCGGCGTGAGCACCACGAGCTCGTCGGCGCCCGTGGCGTCCACCAGAGCGCCCAGGCGCCGCGCCACCTCGTGCGCCGCGCCGGCGACGACGCGGCCGTCGAGCTCCTCCGCCAGCTGCCCGGCGACGTGCCGCTCCGCCGGCGTCCACGCGTGCGCGGCGGCCTCCTGCGCGCTCGGCAGCGGCCCGGGCCGGCCCAGTCGCTCGCGCACGCTCGCCAGCTCGTGCGCGCGCAGCAGCTCCCGCGCGCGCTGCTCGGTGTCCGCGGCGATCGCCACGACCGCGAGCAGCGCGTGCGGTGCGGCCCGGTGCGCGCAGGGCCGGAAGCCCTCCCGGTAGGTGCGCAGCAGCGCCGCCGGGTCCGCGGCGCTCAGGTGCCCGGCGTGGGCGTACCCGGTGCCCAGCCGCGCGGCGGTCGACGCGCCCCGCTCGCTGGAGCCCAGCACCCACACCGGCGGCAGCGGCACGCCGTCCGGCACCGCGCGCACCCCCGCCAGGCGGTGCCCCGGCGCGAAGCCGTCCACGTGCCCCACCAGCTCGGCGAACCGCTCGGTGAAGTCGTCCCGGCCCGGGCCCGAGCCGGGACGGGTGCCGCGCAGCGCCGACGCGGTGCGCGCGTCGGTGCCGGGAGCGCGGCCCAGGCCCAGGTCGATGCGCCCGGGGTGCAGGGCGGCCAGCACCCGGAACGCCTCCGCCACGGCCAGGGGGGCGTGGTGGGGCAGCATGACCCCGCCCGCGCCGACGCGCAGCTCGCCGGTCGCGGCGGCGACCGCCGCGGCCAGCACCGCCGGCGCCGAGCCGGCCGTCGAGGGGGCGTTGTGGTGCTCGGCGAGCCAGTAGCGGCGGTACCCGAACCGCTCCGCCGCCCGGGCCAGCTCGACCGTGCGGCGCAGCGCCTGCGCCGCGGCGGTGCCCGAGGGGACCGGTGACGTGTCCAGCACGGACAGCGGGACGAGGGGCGGCGGTGCGGGGCTCACGCCGGGCCAACGGGGCCGTCGCGGTGGCCGTTCCGCACCGGGCGGCGCAGGGGGACCCGGCGGACCGGGCGGACCGGGCCGGGGCCGGACGCGCGGCTCAGGGCCTGCGCACCGCCACGCGCGGCTCCGCCCCGTCGGCGGCCAGGAGCGTCTCCGGCGCCACCCCGGTCATCCAGTCCAGCACCTGCACCCCCTCGGTGAGCAGCGCCCGCTGCAGCACCTCGGCCTCCAGCAGGCGCCCCGGCGCGTAGCGCGCGAACCGGGTGCGGAACCTGCCCTCCAGCACCCCGTGGCGCACGCCGTCGCGCACCCCCAGCACGTACGCCGCCAGCTCGCCGTCCAGGTGCATCGTGGCCACCTCCAGAGCGCCGGCGGCCGCCAGCTCGCGGGCGCGCGCCAGCCAGGCCGCACGGCCCACCGGCGTGTCCAGGGCGCACGGCAGGCCGTGGGCGTCGTCGCGGTCGCGGTGCGCGACCTCCAGGTCGGGCAGCAGCAGCTCGAGATCCGCCGGGCAGGAGGTGAAGGTCGTGCGCGCCTCCAGGCCGTCGGTGCCGATGCGGTTGCGGGACTTGCGCAGCGTCTTGCGGGTGCCGTGGCTGAGCAGCTCCAGGGGGTCGCCCTCGGCGGGACGCCGCACGAACGGCACCGGGGCCAGCGGGTGCACCCCGGCCTCCGCACCGGCGGCCAGCGCCCGGGTGCGGGCGTCGTCGGGCAGGTCCTCCAGCTCCAGGCGGGTGCCGCGGGCGGCCGCACCCGCCGCCAGGGCGAGCCCCAGCGCCCGCGCGTCCTCCACCGCGGCGGCGGCGACGCCGGCGAGGTAGCCGTCCCCGCCCGCGGCCAGGGTGCTGCGGCGCTCACCGGGGGCGGTGGGGCAGGGCTCGTCGACGAGGACGGCGGCCGCGCGCGGGCGCCCGCTGCCGTCGCGCACCAGCACCGCCCAGGGGGCCGCCGCCGGCCGCACCGACACGCGCGCGCGCCACCACGGCAGCCGCGCCGTCAGCGGCTGCCCCAGTGCGGCGGCCAGGGCGTCGGCCTCCGGCAGCACCGCGGCCACCGCGGCGACACCCTCGACGCGCTCGACGCCGGGCGGGCAGCTCGCGGCGCGCCGCTCCCGCGGGACCCGGGGCACCTGCGGCCCCGCGCCCAGCACCGGCACGCTCACGACGCCAGCCCCACGGAGGACGGGGCGGCGGACGGGGCGCCGGAGGGGCCGGTCGCGGGAGCCGACGCGCGGTGCAGCGCGAGCCAGGCCGTCAGCTCCGCCGCGGGCAGCGCCTTGCTGTAGTACCAGCCCTGCACGACGTCGCAGCCGGCGGTGGTGAGCTCGCGGCAGGTCTCGGCGTCCTCGACGCCCTCGGCGACCAGCCGCAGCCCGAGCGAGTGCGCCAGCATGATCGTGGAGCGCACGATGGCCAGCGCCTTCGGGTCCGAGCCCAGGTCGGTGACGAAGGACCGGTCCAGCTTGAGGTCGTCCACCGGCAGCTGTCGCAGGTACGCCAGCGAGGAGTAGCCCGTGCCGTAGTCGTCGACCGCCACCCGCACCCCGTGGCGGCGCAGCCCGTCGAGGATGACCTGCGCGCGCTCGCGGTCGGCCATGAGGAAGTCCTCCGTGATCTCGATCTCCAGCAGGTGCGCCGGCAGCTCGCGCGCCTCGAGCAGCCGCTGCACGCGCTCCGGCAGGCGCGGGTCGGACAGCGAGGAGGCCGACAGGTTCACCGCGACCGCCAGCGGGTCACCGGCCAGGTACCAGTCGCGGGCCTGGTCCAGGGCCTGCTCCAGCACCGCCGCGGTCATCTCCTCCATGAGCCCGGCGCCCTCGACGACCGGCAGGAACGCGTCCGGGAACAGCAGGCCGCGGGTGGGGTGGTGCCAGCGCACCAGCGCCTCGACGCCCCCGACGCGGCCGGTGCCGGTGTCCACCTTCGGCTGGTAGTGCAGGGTCAGCGTCCGCTGCTGCACGGCCTCGCGCAGCAGCTCGGCGGTGGCCAGGCGGTCGCCGGAGGCGAACTCGTCGGCCGCCACGTCGTAGGTGAAGGTGCCCAGGCCGCGGGCCTTGGCGCGGTACATCGCCACGTCGGCGCGGCGCAGCAGCGCCGAGGCGTCCAGCCCGGCGGAGGGCAGCGCGGCGAGGCCGACGCTGGCGCGCACCCGCACCTGCAGCCCTTCGACGGCGAACGGCGCCTCCAGCGCCGCGTGCACCGCGGCGGCCGCGGCCTCGGTGGTGGGGGAGGCCGCACCGAGCAGGAGGGCGAACTCGTCACCGCCCAGGCGCACGACCTCGCGGGCGGCGTGCTCGCGCCCGACGCGCCGCAGCCGCTCGCCGACGGCGCGCAGCAGCTCGTCGCCGGCGTGGTGGCCGAGGCTGTCGTTGACCTCCTTGAAGCGGTCCAGGTCCAGCAGCAGCAGCGCCGTCTCCGGCTGCGCGTCGCGCTCGCGGCCCGCCTGCACGACGGCGCGGTAGAGGGCGCGGCGGTTGCCCAGCCGGGTCACCTCATCGGTGAGGGCCAGCTCGCGGCTCTCGGCGAGGTTCGCGACCTGCCGGAACGTCAGCAGCAGCCGCCCCAGCGCCGCGACCACGGTGGCGGCGGCCAGCGCCACGGCCACCGGGTGCAGGGGCAGCCAGCGGCCCAGCACGAGCACCCCGAGGGCGAGGACCGTGGACAGCAGGGGGATCGCCAGGAGCGCCCACCGCGGCAGCTGGAACCGCCCGCGCCGCGGCGGCCAGCCCGGTGCCAGCGCCATGAGGACCACGCCGAGGACCCACACGCCGTCACCGAGCCGGCCCGAGACGTAGGTGCCGTTCGCGGTGCGCAGCAGGTAGACGATGTCGGCGACCACGAACAGCAGCAGCCCCGCGGCCAGCAGCCACAACCCGCGCGGCGGGCGCCAGCCGTGCGTGGCGAGCACCGAGGCGAGCAGCGTCAGCAGCACCAGGTCCAGCAGCGGAGAGGCGGTGGTCACCGCGACCGCGGCCCAACCGTGGTCGGGCACGTCCAGGATCTCGCCGAGGACCGCGGCGGCGGCCGTGGCGCTGACCGCGAGGCCGGCGACGAGGCCGTCCAGCCACAGGTCGCGCGTGAACCGGTCGTCGCGGCGGTGCGCCGTGAGGACCAGCGCCGCGAACGCCAGCGGGTAGAAGGACAGGAACAGCACGTCCGCCCCGGACGGGTACGGCGGCTCCGCCAGCGGCCGCACCGCGAACGTCCAGAAGACGTTCCCGCTGCCGTACAGGGCCAGCCCCGCACCCAGCAGGTACCCCGCGAGCCGGCTGCCCGAGCGGCCGACCGGCGCCCGGTGCGCCCGCAGCAGGCACAGCAGCGCCGCGGACCCGTAGGCGAGGTTGTTCAGGACGCCGTCGAGGACGAACCGGTAGCCCTCCTGCGGGCGCACCGCGGGAACGGTGCTGACGAAGAACAGCAGGGGGGCCAGGAGCAGCAGCACGTGCAGCGCCCGCGAGCGCCGAGAGCAGCCGGCGGCCGGGGCGCCGGCGGGAGCCTGGTCGGCCACGGGTACCTCCTGCTCGGACACAGCAGGGGGATCGGCAGCCGCGGGGCTCGTCCGCACCGCCGAACGGGTGGCGGGTCGCCCGGTCAGCCCAGGCCCGCGCACACGGCACCGGCGAGCACGACGAGCACGCCGGCGGCCTGCACGCGGCTCAGGCGCTCGCCGTGGACCTGCCGCGCCAGGAGCACGGTGACGGCCGGGTAGAGGGAGGCGAGGACCGCCACGACGCTGACGAGCGCGCTGCGGGAGGCGATCGCGTAGGCGGCCGTGGCGGCCAGGTCCAGCACCCCCAGCGCGAGCAGCGGCGGCAGGTCGCGCGGGCGCACGCGTTCCGCGCCCTGCGCGCCGCGACGCGCCAGGGCGGCGGCGACGACCAGGGCGGCGGAGGTGACGCGCATGCCCAGCAGCGTCGCGGGCACGGAGGAGGCGCTGCCCCGGGCCAGCGCCCAGATCTCCACGCCGAACAGGACGGCGGCCAGCAGCGCCAGCGCGACGGCGGCACCCTGCCGGCCGGCGCCGCCGCGCAGGTCGGGACCGGCGGAGGCCACCACGCCGACCATCGCGATCGCGACACCGGCCAGCTGCACCGGCGCCGGGCGCTCCCCGGCCGCCAGGCCGAGCAGGACGGGCAGCACGGCGCCGCCGGCGGCGATGGGCGCGACCACGCCCATGGTGCCGCGCGCCAGCGCCGTGTAGAGGGCCGCCATGGCCCCGGCCCAGGTGGCGCCCGCCAGCAGCGACCACCCCAGCCAGGAGGCGACGGGAGCGCCGGGGCCGCTGCCCAGGGAGCCGCCCAGGACGGCCAGCAGCACGGCGCACGAGAGGACCTGGGAGACGGCGAGCACCTGCACGGCGCGCAGGCGCCGGCTGACGGTCCCGCCGAGGAAGTCGGAGGTGCCCCACAGGGCGCTGGCCAGCAGCGCGAGCGCCGCGCTCACGCGCTCGCCCCGTGCGTGCGGTGGTGGTGCCCGTGCCGGGCGGGTGCGCAGATCACGCTCGAGGTGTCGGCCACCGGTGCACCCGCCTTGACCACCCGGTCCCCGCGGACCCGCCAGTCCCGGGAACGCCGAGGGGCGGGGCACCCGGGCGGGCGTCGCGCCCGCGCGGGTACCCCGCCCCTCGATCCCCCGTGCCGGGGGGAGGACCTCAGTGCTTGTCGCCGGTGATGGCGTCCTTCACCTTGGTCACCACGTTCTCGGCCTGCTGCCCGACGGCACCGGCGGCGTTGCCCGGCTTGCCCGGACCCTGGCTGCCGTCGTAGGTGACGTACTGCAGCGGGTCGGGCGCCGGCAGGACGGCGTCGTCGTCGGTGAGCGGCCGCAGCGGCTCCGCGCGGAACGGCTCGCCGTCGATGACGCTGTTGCCCGTCGCCCACAGGCCCTCGCCGGCGCGGCTGCCGTTGGTGGAGGTGTAGAAGACGTGGGCGGCGTCCTTGTTCTCCCAGTCGCCGTTGGAGTTCTCGATCTCGTTCTCCACGTAGCCCTCCTCCACCAGCATCTGGATGCCGAGCAGCCACTGCTGCTGGTGGTAGGTGTCGCGGGCCAGGTTGAAGGCCAGCATGTCCTTCACACCGCGGTCGTCCGTCATGTTGGCCAGGCGGCTGCTCTGCAGGCGGCTCTGCCCCTCCGCGGCGGCGTTGGAGCGGAAGTCGGTGAGCAGGTTGCCGCTGGAGACGATGTACCCGCCGTTCCACGGCACGCCGCGGCTGTCCTTGGGCTGGCCCCCGCCGCCGGAGACGATGGCGTGCTGCGGGTTCTGCCCGCCCAGGACCGCGGCGAGCACGGGGTTGGCGGCGGCGGCCTTCTCGGTCGTCTCGCCCGGGGCGCCCTCCAGCAGGCGCGCGATCATGACGGTGATCATCTCGACGTGCGAGATCTCCTCCGTCCCGATGTCCAGGAGCATGTCCTTGTACTTGCCGGGGATCCGGCAGTTCCACCCCTGGAACAGGTACTGCATCATCACGGTCATCTCGCCGAACTGCCCGCCCAGGATCTCCTGGAGCTTCATGGCGTACAGGGCGTCGGGCTTCTCCGGCTTGGCGGTGAACTGCAGCTCACGGGTGTGCTGGTACACGCGGGTCCCTCCTGGATCCTTCTCGCTGGTCGTCTTCCGGCCCGGTCCGTCGGGTCAGTTCTTCTCGTACGACTTCAGTGCGTTGCCCAGGCCGAAGAAGGTCGGCGCCCACTGGCCGATGAAGATGCCCCAGCGGTCGGCGCGGTCGATGCCGGCGCCCTTCTCCTTCTCCTTGGACGTCAGCCACGACGCGAAGGACAACCCGATGCTGCCGAAGGCCGCCGCGTAGGCCCACTCGGACTTCACTCCGGCGTCGTGCAGGTACTTGACCACGAAGGGCTCCTCTCCTGGGTTCCTCGTACTGGGTCTTCTCGTGCTGGGTTCTCTCGTGCTGGGTTGCTCGTGCTGGTGCCTCGGCGTCTCCGCTCGATGCCTCCCCCGTACCCGCCGTCGCCCTCTTCAACCGCCCCGGTCGCGAGGAGATCACGGCGCCGTCCCCGGCGGGTCACCCGCTGCGGCGCAGCGGGCGCGGCAGCCGCCGGCGCCCCCGCCGGGGCGGGGGCGGACCGCTGGTGGCCGGCCCCGCGAGCGTCCACGGGGTGGGGGCGACGGCCTCCGGGTCGGCCTCCGCCTCCGCGCGGTCCACCTCGAGCACCCCGAGGCAGCGGCGCACGGCGGTGACGACGGCCCCGGCGGTCTGCCGGTCGCGCTCGTTGGTGTACTCGGCGCCGGCCACGACCGCCGACAGCCGCTGCACCTCCTCGCGCAGCGCGGCCGTGCGCTCGGCGGGGGAGCCGCCGTCGCGGTGCTCGCGCACGACGGCCGCCGTCGCGGTGAGGGCGGCGGCCACCTGCTGGCGCAGCACGGGCTCCTCCAGGGCGACGCCCCGCTCGGTGGCGTTCTGCACCTCCACCAGCAGCGACGTGAGCTCCTCCACGCGCACGGCGAGGTTGCCCAGCAGCAGCAGCCGCTCCTGCCGGCGGCGCAGGTCCTCCCGGTGCAGGCGCGCGCGCAGGTTCCCCCGCAGGGAGTCCTCGACCTCCGCGCCCGTCGCCCGTGCCGCCGCGCGCACCGGCTCGACCGAGCGCAGGCGCCGGGACCACTCCTCGGCGTCGGGCGGGTCGTCGCGGCGCAGGCCCTCGGCGAGGTCGTCGAGCTGGTCCGCCAGGACCTGCCCCAGCTGCTGCAGGGCGCTGTCGGACTGCAGCAGCGGCAGTTCCGGCAGCAGGGCGTTGACGGCGACGGCGACCGCCCCGCCGAGCGTGGTGAGACCGGCGTAGGCGACCACGTACACGACGGGGTCCGGAGCGCCGATGACCAGGACGAACAGCGCGGCGGTCAGGACCCAGGCGCGCTGCTCGCCCAGCGGCCGCCAACCGGCGAGCAGGGTGGCCGTGAACACCACGACGGCCAGGACCAGCGAACCGGAGCCGAGCACGGTGTCCGCCGCCAGGGCCAGCACCCCGCCCAGCACGATCCCGGCCACCGCCCGCGCGGAGTTGTCGAGCGAGGAGCGCACCGTGGTGTACGAGCCGACCACCGCGCCCAGCGGTGCGTAGTAGGGGTACTGCTCGGCGGGGGCGAACGGCAGCCGCAGCGCGATCTGCCACGCCAGCACCGCGGCGAGCGAAGCGCGTACCGCCAGCCCCAGCCGGGGCCAGCGGCCGAACAGCGCGCTGCGGGCGGCGGCGCGCAGGGAGCGTCCCGGGACCTGCGCGCTCAAGGCCGCAGGACGACCTTGACGCAGCCGTCCCTCTTCTCCTGGAACATCTCGTACGCGTCGGGGGCCTCGTCGAGCGGCACCCGGTGGGTCGTCAGGTCCATCACGCCCAGCGGGTCCGCCGGGTCCTCCACGAGGGGCAGGACGTCGTCGAGCCAGCGGCGCACGTTGCACTGCCCCATGCGCAGCTGGATCTGCTTGTCGAACATCGTCATCATCGGCAGCGGGTCGGCCTCGCCGCCGTAGACGCCGGAGAGCGAGACGGTGCCGCCGCGGCGCACGGCCCCCACGGCGGTGCGCAGGGCGCCCAGGCGGTCGATCCCGCCGGTCTCCATGACCTTCTGCGCGGCGGCGTCGGGCAGCAGCCCCACGGCGGTCTGCGCGGCCTTGGCGATCACCCCCTCGGGTCCGCCGTGCGCCTCCATGCCCACGGCGTCCACGACGGAGTCCGGGCCGCGGCCGTCGAAGCGCTCCAGCAGCTGCGCCGCGGCGTCGTTCCCGGCGGCGTCGGTCAGGTCGATGGTGGTGACGCCGTGCCGCTCGGCCATCGCGCGCCGCTCGGGCACCGGGTCCACGCCCACGACCTCGTACCCGAGGTGCCGGCCGATCCGGGCGGCGATCTGCCCGATCGGGCCGAGCCCCAGGACGGCCAGGCTCCCGCCGTCGGGGACCTGCGCGTACGCCACCGCCTGCCAGGCGGTGGGCACGACGTCGGAGAGGAACAGGTACCGCTCGTCGGGCAGCTCCGTCCCGACCTTGATCGGCCCGTAGTCGGCGTGCGGGACCCGCAGGTACTCCGCCTGCCCGCCGGGCACGGAGCCGTACAGCGAGGTGTAGCCGAACAGCGCCGCGCCGGAACCCTTCTCGCGCACCTGCGTCGTCTCGCACTGCGTCTGCAGGCCGCGCTCGCACATGAAGCAGCGCCCGCACGCGATCTGGAACGGGATCACGACGCGGTCGCCCACGGACAGGTCCGGGACCTCCGGGCCGACCTCCTCGACGATCCCCATCGGCTCGTGGCCGAGGACGTCGCCCTTGGACAGGTACGGCCCGAGGACCTCGTACAGGTGCAGGTCGGAACCGCAGAACGCCGTGGACGTGATGCGGACGACCGCGTCGGTCGGTTCCACCACGCGGGGGTCGGGGACCTCCTGCACGCGCACGGACCGCTTCCCTTGCCAGGTGAGTGCCTTCACGCGTTCAACTGTCGCGCGGACCCTCCCGGTCGGCACGTCCTGAGGTCGTGTGTTTGACCTCCCGCCGTCCGGGTAGTCCCTCCGTGTCCGCAACTGATCACCGCACCGGCCGAGGAGGCCGGTCCAGCCGCGAGGAGACCGACGTGGGGATCGCCGACAAGGCGCAGCAGTTCGCCGGGGGCCACGAGGCGCAGACGGACCGGGCGATCGACCAGGCCGGCGACGCCGTGGACGCCCGGACCGGCGGCGAGCACGCGAGCGGTGTCGACACCGCGCAGCAGAAGGCCGACGAGGCCGTCGGCGGCGACCAGAAGGCTTGAGCGGCGTCCGACCAGGCCACCGCAGTCAGCACCCTCACGAGGAGACCAGCATGTCGACGTACGACGTGACGGGCGGCACCGGATCGCCGCCCGCCGGTGCCGGCGGCACCGGCGGCGCCAAGGAGCGCGCCCAGCAGACCGCGGGTTCCGCGAAGGAGCAGGCCGGCCAGGTGGCCGGCACCGCGAAGGAGCAGGCCGGCCAGGTGGCCGGCACCGCCAAGGAGCAGGCGGGTGCCGTGGCCGGCACCGCCAAGGAGGAGGCCGGGCACGTCGTGGCCTCGGCCCAGGAGCACCTCGGCGAGGTGCTGCAGGAGGCGCAGAGCCACGCCGGGGACCTGCTGGGCGAGCTTCGCCGGCAGGTCGACGAGCAGACGACCGGCCAGCGCGACAAGCTGGCGGCGCTGCTGCAGCAGGCCGGTTCCGAGCTGTCGCAGATGGCGAGCGCCAGCGAGGGCTCGGGCGTGGCCACCCAGCTGGTGCGCCAGGCCGGCGAGCGCGCCGGGTCGTGGGGCGAGGCGCTGGCGAACCGCGAGCCGCGCGAGCTGCTGGAGGAGGTGCGCTCCTACGCGCGCCGCCGTCCCGGGGCGTTCCTGCTGGGGGCGCTGGCCGCCGGTGCGCTCGCCGGCCGGGTCACCCGCGGGGCGCAGGCCGCCCACAGCTCCTCCGGCAGCAGCGAGGGCCGTGAGCTGGAGCCGCTGAGCACCGCCCCGACCCCCGCCACGGGCACCGCGGGTCTCGCGGGCACCGACACCACGCTCGACCTGCGCGGCAGCGACCGCTCGTCCACCTACGCCGCGGGCGTGACCGGCATGGGCACCACTGCGCCCGGCGCCGCGACCGCCACCACCACCTCCGGCACCGGGCTGCCCGGCGCCCCGGGGGCCGGCGGGGTCGACGCGGACGTCGCGCGCTACGGCGAGAACCCCGACGAGGACCTCGTCCCGCGCCACATCGCCTCCGACGTCCCGTCGGTGTCGGACACCCCGACCCACGGGCGCCGGCCGTGAGCGGCGCGACGAGCGCGCCCCGCCCCGAACCCCAGGGCGGCGAGCGCTCCGTCGGCGAGATCTTCTCCAGCATCACCACCGAGCTGTCCACGCTGGTGCGCCAGGAGATCGCCCTGGCGAAGACCGAGCTGCGCCAGGACGCGAAGAACGCCGGCCGCGGGGCGGGTCTGCTCGCCGGTGCCGGCGTGGCCGGGCACCTGTTCCTGATCTCGCTGACCGCCCTCGTCGTCATCGCCCTGGGCGACCTGATCGGCTACGGCTGGGCCGCGCTCATCGTCACCGTCGTGTGGGGCGTCGTGGCGGCCGTGCTCGCCAAGAGCGGCCAGAAGGCCGTGAAGCAGGTCCCGCCCCCCCTGGAGCGGACCACCGTGACACTGAAGGAGGACGCGCAATGGGCCAAGCACCCGACGAGCTGAGCGGCCACGCCGGACCGGGCAGCCCCGAGCAGATCGAGACCGAGATCGCCGGTACCCGCTCCGCGCTGAGCGCGGACCTCGACGAGCTGACCGACCGGCTCAGCCCCTCGAACGTCGCCCAGCGGCAGGCCGACAAGGTCAAGGAGAGGGCGACGGGACTGAAGGACCGGGTCATGGGCTCGGCCCACGACGCCGCCGACTCCGTCACCGGTTCCGCCCAGCACGCCGCCGACTCCGTGCGCGGCAAGGCGGGCGAGGTGCGCCACCGCGCCGGCGACTCGGCCGGCGGCCTGCGCGAGGGCGCCGCCGGCACCGCGAGCGACGCCAAGGGCACCGTGACGACCAAGACCCGCGGCAACCCGCTGGCGGCCGGGCTCATCGCCTTCGGGGCGGGGTGGCTGCTCTCCTCGCTGCTGCCCGCCAGCGAGAAGGAGACGCGGGCGACCGCGAAGGCGGTCGACGCCGCCAAGGAGCACGGCGGTGGCGTGGTCGAGGCCGCCAAGGGCGTGGCGACGGACGTGCGCGAGAACCTGCAGGAGCAGGTCACGCAGGCCGCGCACGAGGTGGCCGACACCGCCAAGCAGGGGGCGGACGCCGTCCGCTCCGACGCGCAGGACGCCGCCGCCCACGTCAAGGAGCAGGGGCAGTCCGCGGCCGGCGAGGTCAAGGGCCAGGGGCAGTCCGCGGTCGGTGAGGTCAAGGGCCAGGGGCAGTCCGCGGCGGGCGAGGTCCGCGACACCGCGCGCAGCTGACGGCACCCGCAGGACAGACCACCGGACGACGGCCCCGCCCCCGGTGGGGGCGGGGCCTGGGACGAGGAGGACTCGTGAGCACCGGACCCGAGGAGAACGCCCACGCACCGGCCGACGAGGACGCCGTGCAGCAGAGCACGGACGACCTGGTCGACGAGGCGATGGACACCGACGACGCCGACGCGCCGTCGGAACCGCGCGGGGGGACGCACATCCCCTGACCGCCACCGCGCCCCCGACCGGCGCGGTGGGACACCGAACCGTGCAGATCGACCGGTGGCCGGGCCGCGCCCGTCGGGCGGACCGGCCGCGGGGGCGGGAGAGTGGAGGACATGAGCAGGACGACGCAGCGCAACGCCACCGGCAACGATCGGTTGTCGGTGCAGCACGGGCCCGGTGAGCACGGCGAGAAGGCCGACTCCCCGCAGGAGATCCCCGCCAAGGGCTGGCTCGAGGTGTCCAAGCGGGCCTGGAAGGAGGCCAGCGACGACCAGGTGCCGCTGCTGGCGGCCGGGGTCGCGTTCAAGGCGTTCCTGGCGATCTTCCCCGCGGTGACCGCCGCGTTCCTGCTGTGGAGCCTGATCGGCGACACGCAGCAGATCGTCAACCAGGTCAACAGCATCACCGCGATCCCGGACGCGGCGCGCAACCTGATCGTCGAACAGGTCCGGCACGTCAACCAGAACCAGGCCAGCGCCGGGTGGAGCGCGGCCCTGGCGATCGTGCTGGCCCTGTGGAGCGCCTCCAGCGGTGTGCAGAACCTCATGGCCGCCACGAACCTCGCCTACGACGAGGACGAGGACCGCGGGTTCGTCAAGCGCAAGGGCATCGCCCTGCTGCTGACGCTCGGCGCCATCGTCTTCATGCTGCTGGCCATCGGGTTCATCGCCGTCGCCCCCGTGCTCGTCAACGCGCTCGGCGCCAGCGGCGTCGTGAACGTCGTCGTCAGCGTGCTGCGCTGGGTGCTGCTGCTGGGACTGGTGCTCGTGGCTCTGGCCGTGGTGTACCGGCTGGCCCCGGACCGCGACTCGCCGCGGATGAAGTGGACGTCCGTGGGTGCGGCCGTCGCCACCGCGCTGTGGCTGATCGTCTCGATCGGTTTCTCGCTCTACATCACGGTGGCCGGCGGCAGTTCCTACGTGAAGAACTACGGTGCGCTGGCCGGTGTGGTGATCCTGCTGATGTGGCTGTGGCTGACCAGCTACGCCATCCTCCTCGGCGCGGAGATCAACGCCGAGTCCGAGCGGCAGACCGACCACGACACCACCGTCGGCGACCCGCAGCCCATGGGGCAGCGCGACGCCGTGGCCGCGGACCGCAAGCCCGAGGACCGCTAGGCCCCCGGGCTCACGTCCCGCTCAGCGCAGCCGCAGGTTCACCGTCCGCCGGTGAGCTTGCGGCTGCGCTGCTGCTCGCCCGGCACGCCGTACGGGTAGTCCGCCGGCTGCGGGTCGCTGGCGGTGTCCAGCGTGTCCAGCTCCTCGGCCTCCAGCTCCAGGTCCGCCGAACCCAGGTTGTCGTTCAGCTGCTCCAGCGTGCGGGCGCCGAGGATCACCGAGGACACCGACGGCTGCGCCGCCAGCCACGCCAGCGACACCTGGGCCATCGACGCCCCGCGCGCCTCGGCGACCTGCTGCACCGCGGCGATGACGTCCCAGGTGCGCTGCTGGGAGTTGCGCCGCGCGTACGCCTCCACGCCCCGTTCGGGGTTCTCACCCAGGCGCGTCGCCCCCGTGGGCGCCTGGTCGCGGGTGTACTTCCCCGACAGCCAGCCGCCGCCCAGCGGCGACCACGGCAGCAGGCCCAGGCCGTTCTCCTCCGCGGCGGGCACGATCTCCCACTCGATCTCGCGCACCAGCAGGCTGTACTGCGGCTGCAGGGTCACCGGCCGCACCAGCCCGGACGCGTCCGCGGTGCTCACCGCCTTCTGCAGCTGCCAGCCGGTGAAGTTCGACAGGCCCACGTTGTGGACCTTGCCGGCGCGCACGAACGCGTCCAGGGTCTCCAGCGTCTCCTCGATCGGGGTCCACGGGTCCCAGGCGTGCACCTGGTACAGGTCGACCGCGTCCAGGCCCAGCCGGCGCAGCGACGCGTCCAGCGCCCGGGTCAGGTGCCGGCGGGACAGGCCGACGCCGTTGGGTTCCCCCGAGGTGGGGAAACGTCCCTTGGTGGCCAGCACCACCCGCTCGGTCACCTCCGCGGGGCGGGCGGCGAACCAGGCGCCGACGATCTCCTCCGACGTGCCGGCGCTGTAGACGTCGGCGGTGTCGACGAGCGTGCCACCGGCCTCCACGAACGCGTCGAGCTGCGCGAACGCGCCGTCCCGGTCGGTCTCGGCGCCGAACGTCATGGTGCCGAGGGCGAGGTGGGAGACGGACGTGCCGCTGCTGCCCAGGGTCCGGTACTCCATCGTGCGTTCCTCCAGACGGGTGGACTTCACGGGGGGATCCCCGCGCCCATCCTGCTCCGTGCCCGCCCTCAGTCGGCCGAGGGGCCCGGCTGCTGACCCCACGCCCCCGTCGTGGTGTCGAAGCGCCAGTACCGCAGGACCACCTCGCCGCCCGCGCTCGCGCGGGTGACGAACACCGCGCCGTCGTCGAACAGCGGGTTCCCCAGCAGCACGGGCGAGCCCTCGCCCTCTTCGACCCCCTCGCGCGGCACCAGCGACCACCGGCCGCCGTAGTGGCTGGCCACCACCGCGTCCACCCCGGAGTGCAGCGTGCCGCCCTGCAGGTAGACCACCACGTCGGACCAGAGGTCCTGCGTCAGGTGCCGCCACTGCACCGCACCGCCCTCGCGGTCGGCCAGCACCGGCTCGGGCAGCGGCAGCGTCGCGTCCGCGACCCACCCCGAGCGCTCCCAGTGCAGCAGTTCCAGCGTCGCGCCGGTGCCCTCGTCGGTGACGAGGGCGGCCAGCGCCGGCTGGTCGGGCGTGGCCGGGTCCAGGGAGACCACGTCCGCCCCCCGCTCGCGCGCCAGGTCGGACAGCGCCTGGTCGGCGGCCGAGTCCGTGGGCGTCGCCCAGGCCGTCGGCGAGGCGGCGCCTGCGCCCGTGCTGCCCGTCGCCACCGGGGTCCCGCTGCGGACCGGCGGGGCGGACGTGGTGGCGGACGTGGTGGCGGCGGGGGCCGTGGTCGGGCCGGCGGTCACCGCCGGGGAGGAGGGCGTCGTCGTGGCGGGGGTCGCGGTCGCGACCGGGGACGCGTCCGCGGTCGCGACCGGGGAGGCGTCCGCGGTCGCGACCGGGGAGGCGTTCCCGCAGGCGCTCGCGCAGGCCAGGGTCAGGAGCAGGGGCAGCAGGGGACGCGCGGTCCGGGGAAGCATCACGTGCAACGGACGCGCCGGCCACCGCGTCCGTTGCACGGCGGCCCGCGCGGGTCGCGGGAGGGGGGAAGGGCTGTGGGTGGGGACGTGCACGGGAACGGGTGGGACGACGGGTGGGACGACGGGTGGGGTGAGGACCCGGTGGTCCGGGCGCTGCGGGGACTGGGGAGCAGCGACCCCGGTGTGGACGTGGCGGCCCTGACCGCGGCGGCCCGGGGCCGCTCCCGCGCGGTGCGACGGCGGCGGCGCACGGTCGCCGGCGCGGTGGCGGCGGTGGCGGTCGCGGTGCCGGTGGGCCTGTCGCAGTGGACCGGCGCCGCGCCGCCGGTGCGCACCCCGGCCGTGGCGCCGCAGCCCGCCGCCGGGGTGCCCGCGGCGGCGCTGCTGGAGGACGCCGCCGTGCGCGAGCTGCTGCCGTCGGCCACCGCGGACCCGGGGCTGTCGCAGGTGGTGCCGCCGGGTGCGGACCCCGCCGCGGCGGGCGTCGGGGTGGGCCTGTGCCGCGACGACGCCTTCGGGCTGCCGACCACCGTGGTCGCCGGGCGCTCGGCCGGCTGGGCCGTGGACGCCACCGTCCTGCAGCCCCTGCCGCAGTCGGTGGGTGAGCGGGTCGTGCGCTTCCGCGACGGGGGAGCGCGCGAGTTCGTGCTCCAGGTGCGTGAGCAGGTCGCGGAGTGCGCGCAGGACGCGCCGGAGTCCGGGCTCTGGCGGGCGCGCCCCGACTCCGGCGTCGGGGACGACTCCGTCACCGGGTGGACGACCGTCCTGGCGGGTGAGAACCCCCAGCACCGGGTGCGGGTGGTGGCCCGCGAGGGCGACGTCGTCGTCGACCTGACCGCCGAGGTCTTCACCGCCGACGAGGGAGCCCTGGTCGGGCGGGTGGAGGAGCTGGCCGCCCGGGCGCTGGCGCGCGCCGTCGCCGAGGTGGCCCCGTGAGCCCCGCGGGCCCGGCGCTGCGCGAAGCTCCGGCCGTGCTGACCTTCGAGGAGTTCGTGGCCGTGCGCGGCCCGGCCCTCGTCCGGCTCGCGCGCGGGCTGCTGCGCGACCCGGACACCGCCGAGGACGTGGTGCAGGACGTCCTCGCCAAGGCGCTGCTGTCCTGGCGGCGCGTGGCCGGTGCCGACGACCCGGTGGCGTACGTCAACCGCATGGTCGTCAACGCCTGCACGTCCTGGTGGCGCCGCGCCGCCCGCCGCGAGCGGCCCGCCGGCGAGCACCTGCCCGAGCCCGCCGGCCGCTCCCGGCCCGACTCCAGCGCCCGTCTGGCCGACCGCGACCAGCTGCTCACCGCGCTGCGCGCGCTGCCGGTCAAGCAGCGCACCGTGCTGGTGCTGCGCTACTTCGAGGACATGGGCGACGAGCAGATCGCCGACCTGCTCGACGTCACCACCGGCACGGTGCGCAGCAACGCCCACCGCGGCCTGGCGGCGCTGCGCGGGACCGTCCAGCGCTGACCCGTTGCGGGTTCCGGTGCGATCACCCAGCATCGGGGCGTGCCCGAGGACCCGCAGCCCTTCGACGTCCACGTGCGCGGCACGGTGTTCCTGGACATCGTCTTCACCGGCCTGGAGGCCGAGCCGCGCCTGGGCACCGAGGTGTGGACGTCCGGGATGGGCTCGTGCCCGGGCGGCATCGCGAACATGGCCGTGGCCGCCGCCCGCCTGGGGCTGCGCACCTCCCTGTCGGCGGCGTTCAGCACCGACGCCTACGGGCGCTTCTGCTGGGAGACGCTGGGGCAGCAGGAGGGCGTGGACCTGTCCGCCTCCCACCGCGTCGAGGGCTGGCACTCGCCGGTCACCGTCTCCCTCGCCTACGGCGGGGACCGGGCGATGGTCACCCACGAGCACCCGCCCCCGGTGCCGGACCCGCTCGAGGTGCCGGCGGCGCGCGCGTGCCTGGCCCACCTGGAGGCCGACCCGCAACCGTGGGTGCTGCGCGCGGAGAGCCAGGGCGCGCTGGTCTTCGCCGACGTGGGCTGGGACTCCTCCACGCAGTGGAGCCCGGACGTGCTCGCCGGGCTGGAGCACTGCTACGCCTTCCTGCCCAACCACGTCGAGGCGATGCGCTACACCCGCACCGACGACGCCGCGGCCGCTGTCGCGGCGCTCGCGGAGCGGGTCCCGGTGGCCGTGGTCACCCGCGGGGCGGACGGCGCGGTGGCGGTGGACCAGACGACGGGGGAGAGCGCGCAGGTGCAGGGGCTGCGGGTGGAGGCGCTGGACGCCACCGGCGCCGGGGACGTGTTCGGGGCCGGCTTCCTCACCGGCACCCTGGCCGGCTGGCCGCTCGCGGACCGCCTGGCGTTCGCCAACCTGTGCGCGGGCCTGAGCGTGCAGCAGTTCGGCGGCTCGCTGTCGGCGCCGGGCTGGGGCGACATCGCCGACTGGTGGTCCCACGTGCGGCTGGGCCCGCGCACCTCCGCCACGGCGGAACTGGTGCGCCGCTACGGCTTCCTGCGCGACGTGCTGCCGGCCGAGCACGGCCGCGCGGTGCGCCGGGCCGGGGCGACGCTGGCGGTGCGCAACGACCTCCCGGTCGGGCCCAGCGCCCCGTCGGCCCCCGCCTGACGCCGCGGGGCGTACCGTCTGAGGACCGCACGGGGCCCGAGGGGCCCCGTCGCCGGCCCGCAGCACCACGACGGGGGACTCCAGGGCCCCGGGCCGGCACCACGCGGGACCGCGCGCCGAGCAGGCGCGAGCACGCCCGGTCGAGCCGGGCGACGAGGAGCACACCGTGGACAAGTCCCCGCGCAACGGGTCCGTCAAGAAGGCCGGCAAGTCGCTGAAGGAGAAGCGGGTGGACAAGAAGGCCAAGTCCGCCGACCGCAGCGCGGCCGCGGCCGTCGCCGACAGCGTCACCGGCTCCCGCAAGGGCCGCTGAGCGTCCGGGGTGCCCCGCTGCGGCGGGGTGCCCCGCTGCGCCCGCGACGGGCGACCGCCCGGGGGCGCAGCCATGATCGGGGGGTGAGCGAGCCCGCGCCGGAGACCGCGACCAGCACCCCCGACCGCGCCCCGCGGGGCGCGCCGGGGGACGCACCGCCCCGCCCCCGGCGCCCCGGCGCGGCGCAGTGGGTCCCGCCGGGCGCGAGCGTGGCGCAGCTGCGCGAGGCCGCCTCCGCGTGCCGCGGCTGCGAGCTGTGGGAACCGGCCACGCAGGTGGTCTTCTCCGCCGGCGCCGTCGACGGGCGCCTGGCGCTGGTGGGCGAGCAGCCCGGCGACCAGGAGGACCGGCGCGGGATCCCCTTCGTCGGGCCGGCCGGTCGCCTGCTGCAGCGCGCCGTGGCCGAGGCCGGCATCGACCTGGCCACGACGTACGTGACCAACGCCGTGAAGCACTTCCGGTTCACGCAGGAGGCGCCGGGCCGCCGGCGGATCCACGCGAGCCCCGACGCCGCGCACGTGAGCGCCTGCCGGCCGTGGCTCGCGGCGGAGCTGGCGCAGGTGGACCCCGAGGTGGTGGTGTGCCTGGGGGCCACCGCGGCGAGGGCTCTGCTGCCGGCGGGGTTCCGCGTCACGAGGCACCGCGGGCAGCTGCTGCGCCTGACCACCTCGCGCGGGGAGAAGACCTTCGTGGGCACGATCCACCCCTCGGCGGTGCTGCGCGTGCCGGAGGCCGAGCGGGAGAGCGCGTACGCCGCCCTGGTGGCGGACCTGCGGGTGGCCGCGGGGGCGCTCGGCTGACCCGGCCCTCGCCGTGCGAGGATAGATACATCATGGACACAGCTCAGGTGCACACAGCTCAGGCGCACGCAGCGCCGCCCGCCGCCGAGCGCGTCTACGCCGACGTCAAGGCCGCCATCCTCGACCGCTCCCTGCCCGGCGGGCACCTGCTCACCGAGGGGGAGGTCGCCGAGCGCGTCGGCGTCTCGCGCACCCCCGTGCGCGAGGGCCTGCTGCGCCTGCAGGCCGAGGGGCTGGTGCACCTCATCCCCAAGCGCGGCGCGCTCGTCGTGCCCGTCTCGCCCGCCGAGGTCGAGGACGTCCTGGAGGCCCGCGAGCTCGTCGAGGTCCACACCGCCACCCGCGCCTGGGACCTGCGCGCCGAGCTGACCGGGCCGCTGGCCGCTCACCTGGACGACATGCGCGCCGCCCGCGAGGCCGGCGACGCCTGGGCCTTCACCGCCGCCGACCGGGCCTTCCACGCCACCGTGGTGCGCGCCGCCGGCAACGAGATCCTCGCCGGCCTCTACGACACCCTGCGCGACCGGCAGATGCGCATGGGCGTGGCCATCGTCCGCGGCTCCCGCGAGCGCATGGGCACCACCCTCGACCAGCACACCGCGCTGCTGGAGGCGCTGGCCGGTGAGGACCGCGAGCACTGGCTGCACCTCGTGCGCGAGCACGTGCGCGGCGCCGGGCAGCGGCTGCGGGCCGCCCGGTGAGCGCGACGCGCCGTCCCACCACCGCGGACGCGGCGGCCGTGCCCGGAGCGTGGCTGGTCTTCGCCGTGGGCGCCGCCGCCTACGTCGTCACCGTCGCCAACCGCACCTCCCTGGCCGCCGCCGGCCTCGAGGCGCAGGAGCGCTACGCCATCGGCGCCGGCGCGCTCTCCAGCTTCGCCGTGCTGCAGTTCCTCGTCTACGCCGCGCTGCAGGTGCCCGTCGGCGTCCTCATCGACCGCTGGGGTCCGCGCCGCCTCGTCGTCCTGGGCGCCGCCACCATGGGCGCCGGGCAGCTCCTGCTCGCGCTGAGCACCCAGACGTGGCAGGCCGTGCTCGCGCGCGTGCTCGTCGGCGCCGGCGACGCCGCCACCTTCATCTCCGTGGTCCGCCTGGTCACGAACTGGTTCCCGCCGCGGCGCGTGCCCGTGCTGACGCAGCTCGTCGGGTTGTTCGGCCAGTTCGGGCAGGTGTTCAGCATCGTGCCGCTCGCCGCGCTGCTGCACGGGCCCGGCTGGACGCCGGCGTACACCGGCCTCGCCGCCTTCAGCGTCCTGGCCGCGGTCCTGTCGGTCCTTCTGCTGCGCGACGTGCCACCGGGCGCGCCCGATCCCCGCACCCGCCGCGGGGCCCGGCAGGTCACCGGTGACCTGCGCGCCTCGCTGCGCCACCCCGGCACCCGGCTGGGGCTGTGGTCCCACTGGGCGACGCCGTTCGCGGGCAACGCCTTCGCCGTGCTGTGGGGCTACCCGTTCCTCGTCTCCGGCCAGGGCCTGACCAGCGGGGCCGCCGGCGCCCTGCTGACCGTCTACACCGCCGTCGCCGCCGGCACGGGCCCGCTCATGGGCGCCCTCGTGGCCCGGCACCCGCTGCGCCGCTCCTGGATCGTGCTGACCGTCGTGGCCGCCCAGGCGCTCGCGTGGGCGCTGGTGCTGGCCTGGCCCGGCCGTGCGCCCCTGCCGCTGCTCGTGCTGCTCGTGGTCGTCCTGGGCACCGGTGTGCCCGGTTCGCTGATCGGCTTCGACTACGCGCGCACCTCCAACCCCGCCCACCGCCTGGGCGGGGCCACCGGCATGACCAACGTCATGGGCTTCGCCTCCACCGTGGTGCTCGTGCTGGCCGTCGGCGTGGTCCTGGACCTGCAGGGCGCCGGCAGCCCCGGCGCGTACTCGCTCGGGGCGTTCAAGGCGGCGTTCGCGCTGCAGTTCCCGCTGTGGGCGATCGGCGTGGCCGGCATCGTCGTCAACCGCCGGCGCACCCGTGAGCTGCTGGCCCGCGAGGGCGTCGTGGTGCCCCGGATGCGCGAGGCGGTGCGCCGGGACGCGGCCGCCCGCCGCGCCCGCGGCGGTGCCGCGCGCCCCGGCCGGGACGACGCGCTGACCTAGCGCTGATCGCCGTGCGGCGCGGGACGCTCGTCGCGCTGCGCCTCGCCGCCCGCGCGCCGCCGGCGCACCCGCCGCAGCACCGCCCACACCAGGACGCCCGCGATCGCCGCGTAGAAGACGTAGTCGACGTACTGCCCGTACTGCTCCACCAGCTGGTACTGCGTTCCCAGCGCCATGCCCAGGCCGATGAGCAGGCCGTTCCACAGCGCCGATCCCAGCACGGTCAGCAGCGAGAACTTCCACAGCCGCATGCGCGCCGCGCCCGCCGGCAGGGAGATCAGGCTGCGCACGCCGGGGACGAAGCGGCCCGTGAACACCGAGGCGCCCTCGTGCCGGCGGAACCAGTCCGAGGAGCGGTGCACGTCGTCGGCGTCCATGAGGGGGACCCGGTCGGCGATCGCCGCCGCGCGGCCCAGCCCGATCGCCCGGCCCACCCAGTACAGCAGGAGCGAGCCGAGGAACGCCCCCAGCACCGACAGCACGGCCACCCACAGCAGGCTGACGCGGCCCTGCTGCACCTGGTAGCCGGCCAGCGGCAGCACCACCTCGCTGGGGATCGGCGGGAAGACGACCTCCAGGAAGCTCAGCGCCCCCACGCCGGGCGCACCCAGGGTGGCGACCGTGTCGAGCACGAAGCCCGTCAGGCCGCCGACGTCGGCGCCGGCCTGCCCACCGGTCGCGGTCTGCAGCAGGGAGCTCATGCGGGAGCGTCCTCCGGGGGATCGGTCGTGGGGACGGCGGGCCCGGAGCCCGCCGCGGCGGCGTCCGTGACAACGCTCGCCCCCGCGGCGAAGTGCCGCGCGTCGGCACCCGCCACCAGGCGGGCCGGGGCCGCGCCGCCGGACAGCGCCCGCACCAGCTCGCGCTCGGGCAGCGGCTCGTGCGAGGCCAGCAGCAGCGCGTTGCCGTAGCGCCGCCCGCGGAAGACGCCCGGCTCGGCGAGGACGGCGACGTGCTCGAAGACCTCCGCGGCCGTGGCCACCTCGGCCCGGGCGTGCGGCATCGGAGGTCGGTCGGCCAGGTTCGCCACCCACACCCCGCCCGGCGCCAGCACGCGCGAGACCTCCCGCAGGAACTCCACCGTCACCAGGTGCACCGGCACCCGGTCGTGGACGAAGGCGTCGCGCACCAGCGCGTCCTGGCTCGCGTCCGGCAGCGCGGCGACGCCGGCGCGGGCGTCGGCCACCTTCAGCTTGAAACCGGCCGAGCCGCTCGCGCCGAAGCTGCGGCGCACCAGGTCCACCAGCCGCTCGTCCACCTCGAGCACCAGCTGCCGCGAACCGGGCCGCGTGGCCGCCACGTACCGCGGGAAGGCGCACCCCGCACCGCCCAGGTGCACCACGCGCAGCGGGCCCGGCGGGTGCACGGCGTCCAGCACGGCCGCCGTCCACTGCTGGTACTCGAACACCAGGTGCTCCGGGTCGGCCAGGTCCACGTACGAGCTGGGCACGCCGTTGACGAGCACGAGCCAGCCGTCCGGGTCGTCGCGGTCGCGCTCCAGGCGCACCGTCCCCGTGCTGATCAGGGCCTCGCCCTCCACCGGCCCGGGCCGCCGCGGGCCGGGGCGCGCGGCACGGACCGGGCGCGGGCGCGGGGAACGGGGCACCCGCCGATCCAACCAGCCGCGCCCGGCGCCGTCCCGGCAGCCCGCCCCCGCGCCGCCCGGCCGCGCTGAAGTCCGAGCCACCTCCTGCCGAGGTAGTCCCCATGTTCACGTTCGTGCAGACCGCGCTGCTCGTCCTCTTCCTCGTGCCCCTGGTCCTCGACCGCCGCGCCCGCCGCCGCCCGCTGGACGCCGCCCTCATGCCCGTGGCCGACCGCCCGCCGGCCGGCGCCGGCGAGCGCGCGCCGCGCCCCTGGGCCCGCCGCCGCTACGTCGAGCACGGCGTGGCCGAGGTCGCCGCCTACCTCAGCGAGCAGGACCCCGCCCGCTGAGGCCCACCGCGGCGCCCGCCCGGCGCGCGCCGGGGACCCGCGGCGGTTAGCGTCTGCTGCGGTCCGGTCACGTCCGGCCGGCCGGAGGAGGGACGAGACCAGTGGCACGCCGCGACCGGCACCCGCAGGTCACCGCCGCGCAGGCGCAGCAGGTCGCCGCCGCGCAGGCGCAGGAGACCGACGACTCGCGCGCCGCGGCCCTGGTGCAGCGGCTGCTCGCGCTCGGCATCGACGGCAGGGGGCCCTTCGACGGGGCCGCCGCCGTGGCCCGCCGGGCGCGCGCCGGGCACCCCAGCACCGAGTCGGCCGTGCACGAGGTGGTCCGCCGGCACACCCGGCTGGTGGCGGCCGGCGGCTTCGCCACCGGGGTCGGCGGGCTCGTGACCCTGCCGGTGGCGCTGCCCGCCAACGTCCTCGGCTTCTACGTGCTGGCCACCCGCGCGGTCGCCGCCGTGGCCGAGCTGCGCGGGTACGACACCTCGCGCCCGGAGGTGCGCAGCGCCGTGCTGCTGACCCTGGTCGGCGCCGACGCCACCGACGTGCTGAAGTCCGCCGGCCTGCCCCGCCTGAACCTCGGCGGGCGCCTGGTCTCGCTGGCCACCCGTCGCTGGCCCCCGGCCGTGCTCATGCTCGTCAACAAGGGCGTCGGCTTCCGCCTGCTGGCGCGCCTGGGCACCGGTGGGCTGGTGCGCGTCGGCAGCCGCGCGGTGCCCGTGCTGGGCGGGGCGATCGGCGCCGGCGCCGACGTCCTCATGCTGCGCCGCATCGCCAAGCACGCCGAGCACGCGCTGCCCCCGGTGGCCGCGGGGCGCGCGGACGGCGACCCCGAGCGCTCGTGAGCAGGCCCGCGGTGGGTCCGGCCGGCCCGCCGCCCGTCGCGGGGCCCCACCGTCGCCGCGCCGCTCTGGCCGTCCTGTGGCGCACCCTGCGCTCCGGCACGGCCCCCGGGACCCCCGGTGTGGCGGAGCGGGCCCGGTCCCTGCCGGCGCTGGTCTCCGACACCGTGGGCGGTCGCTACCGCGGCCCCGGCCGCGCCCGGCTGGCCGGCGCGGCCCTCGGCCTGGCGTACCTGGTCTCACCCGCCGACGCGGTGCCCGAGGCCGTGCTCCCGCTGCTCGGTCTCCTCGACGACGCCGCCGTCGCCGCGTGGGTGGCCGGTGCCCTGCTGAGCGCCACCGAGGACTACGCCGACTGGCGGTCGCGGCGCTCCGCCCCGTTGACCCGCCGCGTTGACCCGCCGCGTTGACCCGCCGCGCTGACCCGCCGCGCTGACCCGCCGCAGCGGGCCGGGCACCGGGGGCCCCGCCGCGGGCGTCACAGGCGGCGGGCGCCGCGCGCACCGCCCACGGGTGTGGACGCCGCACCGCCGCGGCTCGCCCGCCCCGGCACGGTGGCGCCGTGACCGCCGACCCCGCGCCCCCGCCCCCGCTCGTCCTGTCCGGCCCGGGGGAGCTGCTCGCCGTGCTGCCCTACCGGCTCGGGTTCCACCCGCGGCACAGCCTCGTCCTGGTGGAGCTGCAGGACGGCGGTGCCCGCAGCTCCTGCCGCCTGGGTGCGGTGGTGCGCGTGGACCTGCCCTCCCCGGACGGCGCAGCCGGTGCGGACGGTGCGGGCGATGCGGACGGTGAGGCCGGGACCGCGCCGGGTGCCGGGCGGGAGGGGGCCGAGCGGGCCGCGGCCGAGGCCGTGGCGTGCCTGCTGCGCACGCGCGTCCGCGGCTCCGGCGGCCCGGTCCTGGTCGTCTGCTACGACGAGACGGGCACCGGGCTCGACGCGGGGCTCGACGCGGGGCTCGACGCGGAGCCCGGTCTGCGCACCGGGCCGGTGGGGGCCGCCGCCGTCGCCGCGGCCCTGGCCCGCCTGCGCGACGAGCAGGTGCTC